>NZ_JAWLCI010000002.1:0-210303 GCF_041687215.1 Mariniphaga sp. | reverse complement strand
AATTACAACGGGACACCCAAATCTCAAAAACTTAAATCATAAAACACTGATAATTAGGAATGATTTTTTGAGCGATCAGGTCGCTGCACAAAACAGGAAAAAGAAAGACTCCGATCTGCAATCAGTCAAAAAAATTCTTCAAAACTTTGATGTCCGGATCAATTCTACGGGTTTCGAACGGAACATCAACGAATCAACCGATCGGGTAACTTTTCTTGTAGGCGTTACGGAAAAGCTCGATGTAAAGCAGCTTGCAGATGTATTGGAGCATGAACCGGGTGTTGTTTCCATATCGGTTGAGATTATTCATTAAATACAGAAGAATTATTTTTTCATTTTTTCCAGTAATCCTTCACAGGCGTCTTCCAGCAGGTCGAGTACCAGTTCAAAACCCTCATCGCCACCATAATACGGATCGGGAACTTCATCGTAATTCCACTCTTTCCTGAAATCAGTCATTTTATGAATTTTATCCAAGTCGCTTTCATTGCGCGCCATGCTTTTCAGCGATTGCACATTTTCGTCGTCCATGGCAACAATTAAATCGAAACGGTCAAAATCCATGTCGGGATCAAATTGCCGGGCAATGCTTGTAAGATTGTAACCTCTTTTTATCGCATGTTTTTGCATGCGTTTGTCAGCCGGTTCGCCTGTGTGCCAGGCACCAGTGCCGGCCGAATCAATTTCGAATTTTCCAATAACACCTTCTTTTAAGGCCATTCCTTTAAAAACCGCTTCTGCACTGGGCGAACGACAAATATTCCCCATACAGACAAATAATATTTTTTTCTTTTCCTGCATGTAATCTTATTTTTCAAAAAAGAGTTCTGTAATTTTTTTTTTTACTTCATTTTCTGTTTGAACACCAATTATTCCTAATTTTCTCTTAATGAGTAGGTTTGGTTTTGTGACAAGTTTGTGCAAGCGAATAACAGAATCCACCGCCAGGCCGGTTCCCTGAAATAATTTTGAATTTTTTTCCAAGATGAGATCACTTTTCAGAAATTCATTTGGAATCTTACTTGAAATGAAAGCAATAACAACATGTTTATGTTTTCCAACTTCCCGGGTAAGACATAGTGCAGGCCTGACTTTCAGCTCAGAAAAGTCATCAAACGGAAAAGGGACAAGAACTACGGAGTTTTTAATCATTGAAGGGTTCTCCGTCATTTAATGAATAAATATCTTCTGATTCATCTTTTAAAAAGTCGAAGGCTGGATTTTGAGAAATTGCTTTTAGCCACAATTCTTCTTCTTCTGTCTCATTATTGTCCTCATCCACAAGTATCAAAATACGAACATTTTTTTCTGACTTTTCAAGTGGGTATTTTATTTTTAAATACCCTTTTTTATCAGTTCGTGAATTCAATTCAATCGCTTTCATTTAATTTTTTTTACAAAGATAGTAATTCAGCAGATTTTCTTATTTCCATTTGAAAAGCGCCATATCACCTATAAAACCCATTTCAGGCATTCCAGATTTCATAAGATTTTAAAGCTTGTTGCAACAACATTTCATAACCGTTTTTTACGATGGCTCCTTTTGCTTTTCCTTTTTCCATGAATTGGGTTACTTCAGGATTGTAAACCAGATCGAACAACAAATGTTTTTCAGTTACAAATTCATAAGGAATTGGGGGAAACGTTTCAACTTTCGGGTATGTTCCAAGCGGCGTGGCATTGATAATAAGCAGCCGTTCCGCCATCATCTTTTTATCGATTTCTTTATAGCTAATTTCGTTTTTCTGTAATTCTTCTATAGAGGCTGAGATATAATTTATTCCCAGTTTTTTTAATACATATTTTATAGCTTTGGAAGCACCTCCGGTTCCTAATATTAAAGCTTTTTTGTGGTAATTTTTTACCAGAGGTTTCAACGAGGTTTCAAAACCCCAGATATCGGTGTTAAATCCTTTTAAATGAATTCGTTCTCCTATTCGTTTAATTTTTATAGTATTTACAGCGCCTATTTCCTCTGCTGCTTTGTCCAGTTCGTGTAAAAAATTAATTATCAGTTGTTTGTAGGGTATGGTTACATTCAGTCCAACCAGGTCCGGATTGTTTCTCACAATATCCTGAAACCAGGAAATGTCTTCTATCTCAAAATTTTCATAAACAGCATCCACTTTTTCCTTTTCAAATTTTTCAGTAAAAAACTGTTTTGAAAAAGAGTGGGTTAGCGGGTAGCCAATCAATCCGTATTTTTTTTTCATTTTTTCTGTTTTGTTAATCCTTCAACCACAAAAATAAGCGCAAAACCAACAATAGCCAAAAGAATAGCACCCAACAGCCAGGGTTCGTTTCCGGTCAGGTTCTCGTAGGTTCCGGGTAAAATATTTTTTTCAACAAGGGGCAAAATTTCGCCATGCCGGTCAACAAATGTTTCAGTTACTTCCTTCCATGGCCAGATTTTATTCAACGAACCTACCATAAAACCCGACAACACAGCAATGGTAATGTTGTGAAAATTTTTCAGCAACCACGAAAGCAGGTTGGAAAACGCAATGATTCCGATAGCTGCACCTGCAATAAATACAAGCAGTACCGGGATGTTCAAATCACTTACTGCCGATAAAATAAATTTGTACATGCCCAGCAATACCAATATAAAACTGCCTGAAATTCCTGGTAAAATCATGGCACAAATAGCAATGGAACCCGAAATGAAAATAAACAACCACGTGGTATTGGCTTCAGCAGGCGAAATGACTGTGATGAAATAAGCCACCACAATTCCCAAAAATCCTGCAATAACAGTTCCGGCATCCCATTTTTTTATGGTTCGGGCAATGTAAATGGCAGAGGCTACAATCAGCCCAAAGAAGAATGACCACACCAAAATAGGGTAGTGGTGAAGCAAGTACTCTAATCCTTTGGCCAAAGAAAATATGCTGATTCCAATACCGAGCAAAACACTCACCAGAAAGTTCCCGTTAATGGCTTTCCAAAATGCAGCTAATTTGAATGAGAAGAAAAGTTTCAATGCATTCAGGTTTATTGATTTGATGGAGTCAATCAACTCTTCGTAAATTCCTGTAATGAATGCAATGGTTCCGCCCGAAACACCAGGAACCACATCCGCTGCTCCCATTCCCATTCCTTTGAGCGTTAAAAGCAGATAATCTTTTGTTTTTCTGATCATTTTTTTATTGTTGGATATTCAGCAATTTTAAGGCGGCAAAATAACAAAAAGTATCCTTAACTTGTTGTAAAAATTGAATCGTATAAATTTTAATGAAATGCAGTTAAGATTTGTTTTACTGATTTTCACGCTTCAAATTTTTAATGGTATGCAGGCACAAATAAATTCATCAGCAGAAATAAAAACCATACTTTTTTCTGAAAACGGAAATTTTCCCAACAATCTGGATTTGCCGGTTTTGTTGTATAAAAGTGTATTTGATTTTTCAAGTTCTGACCCGGCTTCAGAAATTGAAAAAACTTTAGCGCAAAACAACTGGGGAGGTTCCTGGCGAAATGGAATTTACAATTTTCAGCATTACCATTCAACTGCGCATGAAGCACTTGGTGTTTATTCGGGCTGGGCAGTTGTTCAACTTGGCGGACCGGAAAATGATCCGGTTAAAATTGAACGGGGAGATTTGGTGGTTTTACCTGCCGGAACTGCCCACAAACGCATAGATTCCGGTGACGGATTTGCAGTGGTTGGCGCTTACCCCGACGGTCAAAGCTGGGATATGAATTACGGCAAAGAGACTGAAACGGAAAGTGCCAGAAAAAACATTTCACGCGTTCCGTTGCCAAAAAATGACCCGGTTTTCGGTGCAAAAGGCAAGATGTTTGAGTTTTGGAAGTAATCAGCTATTCCCGGTGTGTATAAAACCGTTCCAGAATTGATCCGTCGTTGGCTTCCTTCGAAAGCGATTCAATGGTGCCTTTGGGAACATCGTTCACATCAAGTACAATCAGCCCGTCGAGGCAATTGTTAAATTTTGGATCGACATTAAACGCGATAATTTTGGCATTCAGTTTAATGTACTTTTTCAGCAAAACCGGCAGCCCCGAGTTGAGTTCGTCCAAATCGCCGATGGCTTTATCAAGCCGGTTAATGTCGCGTTCCATGTTTTCCATCAGAATGTTAATGTCTGCATTGTCGCTTTTAAATTTGTAACTGTTTCGCGGTTTAACAAACTGTGCCATTTTCCAGTTCAGGTGGTTCTGCATAATAAACCGGATGATGAGGTCTTTCGAAATTTTTGAATAGTTGTTGCTGATGCTAACCGGGCCAATCAGGTAACGGTATTCAGGATTCTTCAGCAGGAAATACAAAATTCCTTTCCACAGCAGGAACAATGGCATTGGTTTTCGCTGATATTCCCTTATTACGAATGAGCGGCCCAGTTCCAGACTTTCGTTCAGAACGGGTTTAAATTCGTCACTTATCCTAAACAGCGATTGCAGGTAAAAGCCGCGCTTTCCGTATTGTTCCAGAATGTCCTTCCCTTTGCCAATTCGGTAAGCTCCCACAATTCGTTCTTCCTCTTCATCCCAAATAAACATTTGGTGGTAATACAAATCGAATTCATCAATATCGATGCTGCGATTTGTCCCTTCGCCAACTTCCCTGAAAGTAATTTCCCGCAACCGCCCGATTTCAGTTAAAATATTTGGAATTTCTTCCGATGGTGCACAAAAGGCCGTGTAGTTTTTTAGGTTGAAAAGTGTAAAGTCGGTTTTGATTTTTTCAATTTCAGCCAGTATTTTCTCTTTGGCAACGGGCTCGATAATGGTTTCAGGTTTGTATTGCGGTTTCAGGTTATAATTAAAGAAACGTTTCACCTCTATTGGAGATTCCATGCTGTATGTTTTGGCTCTGAGAAAACGCCCAAACTGGTAAACATCACAAAATTTATCCTGGTCTTCAACTTTAATGGGAGTTCCAATACGCAATTTAATGGTTTTATGCTTTTTACTGAGTAACTCCGATGGCAGTCTCACCTGGCGCAAGGAGGGATGTATTTTAGCAAAAAAATGGAACAGCCGGCTGTTTGTTCCCTGAAAATAGGCCGGAACAACAGGAATCCTGGCCTTTTTTACAAACTTTACAATCGGGAATTGCCAAACCTGGTCGGTAATGCTGTCGAAAGTTCCATAAGTGCTCAAATCGCCAGCCGGGAACAAACACAAAACACCCCCGTTTTGCAAATGGTTGACAGCCTCCCTAATCCCTTTGCTTTCTTTTTCCTGTTTATCAGGTTCATTATTTTTAAACGGATTGTCACTGATAAAATATTCTGAAACCGGTTCAACTTTCTGCATCAGAAAATTTCCGATAACTTTAACATCTGGTCTTATCTGCGAAAGGTATTTGATGAGCAGCAATCCGTCAAAACCTCCAAAAGGATGGTTGGCAACTACAATCAGAGGTCCGGTTGCCGGAATTTTTTTTAATTCGTTTTCGTCAAATTCAATTTTGAATTCAAGCACATTTATTATTTCATCAATAAAGTCAATTCCCTTTTTGGATGCAATTTGCTCATAAATTTTATTGAGTTTATTGAACCGGAGAATGTACATCAGAAATTTGGCGAAATATTCACCTCCAAAAAGTGAAAGGGCAGGAGGAGCCTTAAAAATGTCCTTCAGTTTTAATATTTCCATTGAATATTTTTAACGTTTTCCAGGGAAAGCCAAGCACAATCAAAAAAACAAAAATAACAGTATTTTCATCAAAACCGGAAATAAATTGTTAATCTTGGCAGGAGTTATTATGAAAATGAATTTTGAACATACCGGAAATTGGTTGCCTACTACGGCAAAAGAAATGAAGTTTTTGGGGTGGGAGCAAGCCGATGTTATTTTGTTTACCGGCGATGCTTACATCGATCACCCTTCGTTTGGCGCAGCAGTTATCGGACGTATTTTAGAAGCCGAAGGACTGAAAGTGGCCATTGTTCCGCAACCCAACTGGCAAGATGATTTGCGCGATTTTAAGAAACTGGGGAAACCTCGTTTGTTTTTTGCCGTAACCGGTGGAAACATGGACTCGATGGTAAATCATTACACCGCCAACAAACGCAAACGCTCCAACGATGCTTACACACCCGGCGGAAGAACAGATCAGCGACCCGACTATGCTACCATTGTTTATTCCAATATTCTGAAAAAAATTTATCCTGATGTTCCTTTAATAATAGGTGGCATCGAAGCTTCATTGCGGCGCGTAACCCATTACGATTATTGGTCGGACCGGCTGATGCCTTCCATATTGGTGGACTCCGGCGCTGATATTCTTTTTTACGGAATGGGTGAAAAATCGATAGTGGAATTTTCACGACTGGTGCAGCGAGGAGTGCCGGTTCAAAACCTCACCACAATTCCACAAACAGCATTTTTAGTGGAGAAAGAGCAAAAATATGCTACCCGGAAGGAATGGAATGAATTTGAACTTTCATCACACGAGGATTGTCTGGGAGACAAGAAAAAATTTGCCCGTAATTTTATGCACATCGAGGAAGAATCGAATAAAATGGAAGCTAAAAAGCTTGTGCAGCAGGTTGGTGATAGAATGGTTGTGGTGAATCCGCCCTGGCCAGTGTTTACCGAGCAGGAAATTGACCGGGTTTACGATTTGCCCTACACCCGGCTGCCACATCCGCGTTACACCGGCAAAGGAACCATTCCTGCCTACGAAATGATTCGCCATTCCATAAATATTCACCGGGGTTGTTTTGGTGGTTGTACATTTTGTACCATTTCGGCACACCAGGGGAAATTTATTGTGAGCCGCTCGGAAAAGTCGGTTTTAAAAGAGGTAGAAAAAGTGACCCAAATGCCCGATTTTAAAGGATACATTTCCGATTTGGGCGGCCCTTCTGCCAACATGTATAAAATGAAAGGTATTCACGAAGAAATTTGCCGGAAATGCAAACGTGCCTCATGTATATTTCCTTCAATTTGCAAGAATTTGGATACCAGCCATAAACCAATGCTCGACTTGTATAAAAAAGTGAGAGAAAATCCGAACGTAAAAAAAGCATTTGTGGGAAGCGGCATTCGTTACGACATGATTTTGGAAAAATCCGGTAATGAAGAAACCGACAAAACAAACCGGCAGTATTTGCGTGAAGTGATTAAAAATCATGTTTCAGGACGATTAAAAGTGGCGCCGGAACATACTTCCGACGAAGTGCTGAAATTTATGCGGAAACCTTCGTTTAAACTGTTTGAGGAGCTGAACCGGGAATTCAAAAAGATAAACAAAGAAGAAAAGCTGGATCAGCAGCTCATCCCGTATTTTATTTCAAGTCACCCGGGAAGCAAATCGGAAGATATGGCGAATCTGGCCATTCAAACCAAAAATATGGATTTCAGGCTGGAGCAGGTTCAGGACTTTACACCAACTCCAATGACATTGGCCACGGTAATTTACTATTCCGGTTACCATCCTTACACCATGGAAAAAGTTTACACCGCCCGCAACCAGAAAGACAAACGTGAACAACGCAAGTTTTTCTTTTGGTACAAACGCGAATACCGGAAGTCGATTATTCAGGAATTGAAAGCAAAAGGGAAAGAAGATATGATTAAACAGTTGTTCAAATAATTATCTTTACAGGAAAAATCAACAATATGAAAACACGCATTTCCATTTTTTCTTTTCTGATGTTTGTTTTATTTTCATGTGCAGAACTGGAGCAATTTGCCAGGCAAACCCTTGAAGATGACAAGCCCCTTACCCAATCTGAAATTATTTCCGGATTAAAAGAGGCCCTTATTGTGGGGACAAATAAATCTGCAGATATTCTGGGTGTAACCGACGGGTATTACAAAGATGAACTGGTGAAAATTCTGCTTCCTCCCGAAGCTGATGTTATTGTAACCAACATTGGTCGGGTTCCCGGCGGTCAGCAACTGCTCGACGATGTTTTGCTGAGCATTAACCGGGCTGCCGAAGATGCAGTTTTGGAAGCCAAACCCATTTTCGTGAACAGTATTAAAAGCATGACCATTAACGATGCCGTTGGGATATTGAGAGGCGAAAACAATGCAGCAACCATGTATTTGCACCGAACCACTTACGATGGTTTATATAATCTGTACCAACCAAAAATTCAGCAGTCACTGGACAAAAAGCTTGTGGGAAATGTTTCCACTTCGCAGAGCTGGGATACACTAACTTCGAAATGGAATGAGGTGGCCAATTCGCTAGTAGGGCAGATTGCCGGACTAAAACCGGTGGAAACAAAACTGGATGAGTACCTTACGGGAAAGGCCCTCGATGGATTGTTTCTTAAAATTGGAGAAGAAGAAAAGCTGATAAGAAAAGATCCTGCTGCACGTGTGACCGCTTTACTAAAACGTGTTTTTGGCTCTGCTGATTCCTGAAAACACCGGTTGAAAAGTTTTTTAATATTCTAAAACATGTTAGGTTGAAAATATAAATTTTAATTGCTACTTTGGTTTTAACGAATTTTAAACGATTTCTAAAAAAAAAAAGAAATTGGCCAATAGTTTCTAACCCATTAAAGCTGATTGTCATGAGACTCGAATTTCAACGTATTGAGGAAGCCAACGACCTGCTAAACCAAATTATTGAACACCATCCGCAGGCGATTTTTCTCACCGATCATAATTTCAAGGTGAAATATTTTAACAAAGCTTTTCAGAAATTGACCAAAAGCGACAAAGGTGATATTCTGGAACACGAATTTTGCGAAATTATGGGTTGTACGCAACGCGATAAAATCCCCGATTCAGAAAGTAATTTTTGCAAACATTGTCAGATGAGAGATTTGCTTTCAGGATCAAATTTGTCAGAGTTGGTTTTGATTCGCGATTTTTACATTCACAATAAAATTGTAACCAAACATTTACACATCGATGCGCACCGGGTAATTATGCGGGGACAGAAATACCGGCTGGTAGTAATTGATGATCGTACACAGAAGCATTAATCTTTCATGTCTGAATTCATTAATAACAGCGAAAAACGATTGGATGACCTGTTGGCGGTTTCCCTGGGAATAATGAATGGCGAGAACGGCAAAGAACTTATTGAAAAATATAAGGATGCCATTGAACACATTACACCCTTCGACATGCTGAAGCTGGAAGACCGCCAGATGCAGATGGGAATTGGTCCGGAACTTATTAAGGTTTATATCGATAAGGTCATCAATATATTTTTTAAGTACCTGAAAAACTATCCCTGGGAAAAACCCGGAGAAGGAACTTTTTTGTATTATCTTTTGCTTGAAAACAGTGCGCTTACGTTCAAACTGAACCAGATTAAAAAAATAATTAAAAGTTACAAGGGGCGCGAAAATGATGACTTTAAAGAAATGCAGGAAAAACTGCTTCCCAATTTTAGGGAATTATTTGGTTTTGAAAGTCATTATTTGAAAAAGGAGAATATTTTATTTCCTTTTCTCGAAAAAAACTGGAATGATTACCGTCCGCTGAAAGTGATGTGGTCTATTCACGACGACATTCGAAAAACACTGAAAAATCTTGTGCAGCTTTTGGAAAACAGCAAAACCCAATGGGAGGATTTCACCAGGGTTTTAGGGAAATACTTTTTTCTGGCTTTCGGCATGATACAAAAGGAGGAACTTGTACTTTATCCGATTGCATCAGAAACCATTAAAAAAGAAGAGTGGGAAGAAATGCACATTCAAAGTTTTGAATATCACTTTCCGTTTATTGAGTCGCCCGAAAAACCAAAAACCAAAAAAAACAACAGCACTAAAAAGTTTTCTACACCTGATGCAAATGAAATTTCAGGAATCTGGTCAGAAACTGGTTTTATGGATGTTGAACAGGCGCTTCTCGTTTTTAATTCCCTTCCTGTTGAAATTACTCTGGTTGATGAAAATGATACGGTAAAATTTTTTAACCGGGGAAAAGACCGGATTTTTCCACGATCTGCTGCCATAATTGGCCGGTCAGTTCAAAATTGCCATCCACCTGAAAGCATACATGTTGTGGAAGAAATTGTTAAAGCTTTCCGGGCCGGTAAAAAGGAAAAAGCTGAATTCTGGATTCAGATGAAAGACAAATTTATTCTCATTCAGTATTTTGCTTTACGTAATAAAAATGGCGAATATAAAGGCGTACTTGAAGTAAGTCAGGATGTTACCGAAATTCGTAACCTGAAGGGAGAAAAGCGCCTGCTTGACTGGGAATAGAACCGGAAAATTTCAATACTTCTTCATGCAAACCTTTTTACCAGAGCAGGTAAACCAGTACACAAAATGCCGGAATATTGGCATTGATATTTCAGCAACGGTGCTAATTTGCTTTTTTTAATGCTTCAAGTACCCTTTCCGGAGTCATAGGCATTTGGTACAACCTGGCACCGGTTGCATCGAAAATGGCATTGGCAATAACCGCCCCCATGCAAATAATTGCCGGTTCACCACCTCCCTGTGGCGGTTCATTCCGGTCAAGAATTACCGTTTCAATCTTGGGAATCCATGAGAATTTTGGAATTTCATACGTGCCAAAATTGGTTGTTTTTACATCGCCACCGGTAAATTCAATGTCTTCGGTTAACGCGTATCCCAATCCCATATTAATACACCCTTCCATCTGAATGGTTGCTCCCTGTGGATTTACGCAATATCCCATTTCCTGGGCACAAACTACGCGTATCACCTGGACCTTTCCGGTTGATTTATCCACTTTAACTTCGGCCATGTGCGCTACGTAAGTTCCGGCATCAAATCCACAGGCAATACCAAATCCATGTCCACCAGGCGATTTGTCCGGTTTCCAATTGGTTTTTTCTTTTAGTGCTTCCAAAACGGCAATCATCCGCGGGTCTTTCAGGTTTTTTAATCTGAATTCTATGGGGTCGATACCTGCTTTTGCTGCCATCATGTCAATCTGCGATTCACGCGCAAAGGTGTTGGTATTGTTCGCGGGTGCTCGCCATGCCCCTGTTCCGAATGGATGTACACCATTTTTTGAGTAGCTGGTGGTTTTTTGATGCGGCACATCATAAATCGTATCAGAGCCTCGGGCGCCGGCAAAATACTGGTTGTAATTCCACAAGGTTAATTTACCCGATTTATCCATTCCTGAAGTGATTTTCACCACCGCCGCCGGACGAAAGGTATCGTAAAAAAACTCTTCCTTCCGGTCCCAGGTAACTATAACCGGTTTCCCGGTTATTTTAGATAAGCGGGCGGCTTCAATTCCCTGTCTGTGCGGCGATTTTCCCCCAAAGCCACCACCCAAAAATGGTGTTATTACCCGAACATTTTCCAATGGCAATCTCAATTCGCGGGAAATGGATTCCTGAGCCGGGAATGGCGTTTGGGTGGAAACCCAGGCCGTTACTTTTTCACCTTCAACCTGTGCAACCGCTGTGTGGGTTTCAAGGGTTGCATGGGCCACATAACCGTCGTGAAATTCACTCTCGATAATGGTATCTGAAATGGTTTTCCCGGTTTCGAGGTCGCCTTCACTGTTGTTTACATTGCCTTCCGGATTTGAGTTGAGCAGGTATTGAAAAATGGTTTTTTCATCCACCTTTTTTTCATCGAACAAGTATTCTGCTTTTATTAACCGTAGCGCTTTTTCGGCCATTTCCGGGTCTTTGTGAAGCACTGCAATAAAATCGCGTTCTTCAACCACCGTCACCCCTTCAGCTTTTTTTGCTTCAGAAGTATCAGCTTTTGTAAGGGTGGCGCCATGTGAAGGTGGCCTTAAAACTCTGGCGTATAACATTTCTGGGAGTCGAATATCTCCGGTATATTTGGCCTCTCCGGTTACCTTTATTATTCCATCCTGGTGTTTAACTGATTTCCCCATGATTTTAAATTCGGAATAATCCTTAAAATCAGGCTTTTCATCCAGGTAACGGGCAATTTTTTTACCGCTGGTCAATTCTCCGTATGAAATTTTTTGGCCAGGTGTATTTTTTAAAAAAATGACGCCTTCTTTTACATCGAGCTCATTTACACCTGCACCAAGTTTTTCGGCAGCCATTTCAAACAGCACAGCCCTGGCCTCGGCAGCCGCCCTACGCATAAATGGTGAAAAGGCCCGGGTGGTAAGAGAACCAAATGTTCCGGCATCCCAGGGGCAAAGTTGGGTATCGCCCATTACCATTTTAACATTCTGCACCGGAACATCCAGCTCGTCGGCCATCATTTGGGGCAGGGAAGTGATAATTCCCTGTCCCATTTCAATTTTCCCGGTAAAGCAGGAAACCTCTCCATTTTCAGCAATATGGAGAAATGCATTATAATCTTCCGGAAGGCTTCGGCGCTGTTCCCCTTCAGCACTTAAAATCTTGAACGGATTTCCCAACTGGAAAAAGATGTACAATCCGCCACCGGCTATTTTAAAGAAATCTCTCCGGTGTAACGGAATCATTATTTTACTTTTTGGGGTATATTCCTGGTAGATTTCTGATTCACTCATTTTGAAAAGTTTAACGTTAAAATACCGATGCTTTTTTGTAATTTTTATTTTAAAGCTGCCAGAATTCGTTCAGGTGTAACTGGCAACCTGAAAACCCTGGCTCCACAGGCTTCAAAAATGGCGTTTGCCACTGCTCCTCCCATACAAATAATAGCCGGTTCACCGCCTCCCTGTGGAGGTTCGTCCATGGCATCCACCCAAACTGTTTCAATGCTTTCAGGAATGTGAGAAAACAATGGGATTTTATAGTTACCAAAATTGTTGGATTTTACTTCACCCCAATCGAATTCAATATCTTCCGTCAGCGAATAACCAAGCCCCATATTTACGCAACCTTCAGCCTGAATTTTGGTTCCTTCAGGATTTATAACCTGACCCATATCCTGTCCAACAACTGCCCGTTTCACTTTTACTTCGCCGGTTTTTTCGTCAACTGTTACTTCCACAATAATAGTTACAAGTGTTCCGGCATCCACTCCAACAGCAATACCTCGGCCAATTCCTTTGGGCGGTTTGGTTTTGGACCAGCCAAATTTATCGGCAGCAATTTTCAGCGAGTTGATTGCCCGCTGGTTGTTCATGTTTTTCAACCGGAATTCCAGTGGATCCATTCCGATTTTATGCGCCATAATATCGATTTGACATTCGCGTGCAAATGTGTTGGTGTTGTTACCCGGGGCGCGCCACGCGCCAGTTCCGAACGGATGAATTCCGTCGCCGTCAAGTGTGATGGTGCGATGGTGCGAAACTCCGTAAAAAAGATCGGTGCCACGGTCGCCGGCACAGTAAATGTTAAAATCCCAGTACTTGATTATTCCTTCTTTGGTTATTCCCGAATTAACTTTTATAACGGCAGCCGGACGGAACATGTCGTACATAAATTCTTCCTGCCGCGTCCACATAAGTTGAACAGGCGTTCCTTCAACCATTTTGGCAATTCGGGCTGCTTCCACAGCTTGTCTGTTATAAATTTTTCCTCCGAAGCCACCGCCCAGAAATATTTGTTTCAGGTGAACGTTTTCAAGCGAAAGTCCTAACTTTTCTGAAACTTCACGCCGGGTTCCAAAAGGTGTTTGCGAAGAAGCCCATAACGTTACTTTTCCGTTCTCATAAACCGCTGTTGCAACATGAGTTTCAATAGAAGCATGTGCTTTATAACCGTCATGGTATTCGTGTTCAAAAATCAGGTCCGACTCTTTTCTTCCGGTCTCCAAATCACCATTTTCGTGCCGAATCCGGCTACTGTCAGCCGTTTTCAAAATGTGTTCAAAAATGCTCTCGTTATCTGCTTTTGAAGAAAGAACTTCCCAGTCGGCTTTAATGGCGGCAACTGCTTTTTCGGCCTTTTCGGGGGAAGCATGGAGAACTGCTATAAAATCTTCTTCGCGTAAAAGTTTAACTCCTTCCATGGCTTCGGCTGCTGAAGTATTTACAGAAACCATTTTGGCTCCGTGGGCAGGAGGCCTTAAAATCCGGGCAAACATCAATCCTGGTAATCTGATGTCCGCTGAATAAAGTGCTGCACCTGTAACTTTTTTTACAGAATCAAACCGGTTAAAGGAATTTCCTACTACATTCAACTGGTCAGCTTTTTTCAGAATTGGTTTTTGAGATACGGCCTGAACTATTTTTTGTCCTTTGGTCAGTTCGGCATAGGAAATACTTTTGTTATCGTCCGATTTGGCTACAATCATTCCGTTGGTAGCTTTCAGTTGTTCCACCGGAATTTCCAGTTTTTCAGAGGCCAGTTTTTTTAGCACTTCTCTTGCCTCTGCTGCTGCTGCACGAATGAGCGGATCGTGAAACCGGGTGGTCATTGAGCCCCAGGTTCCGTCGTCGTAAGGGCAAAGGTCAGTGTCGCCCATTATCATATCCACCTGGTGAACATCCACTTCCAGTTCGTCGGCCAGGGCTTGTGCCAGCGAAGTGTTAATTCCCTGCCCCATTTCAATTTTTCCGGAATAACAATCTACCCTGCCATCTTCTTTAATTCGTAAAAAGGCATTAAATTCAGGTAAATCATCTTCCTGCGCATATTTAAAACCTTTTGCAAAAGCCATTTGGCTAAGTGAAAAAACGATAAAAATTCCTCCGCCCAGATTTTTAATGAAATCGCGCCGATCGAATTTTTTCGGAGGAGTGTCCACATCGTGAAAATAGAATTTATCAATTTGACTTGCTTTCATTTTTGGAGTTCTCCTTTCATCACTTTAGATGCTGATGCAACAGCGTCAATTATCCGGTTGTGGGCGCCACATCTGCAAAGGTTATCTTCCATTCCGTCAATAATATCCTGTCGCGAAGGTTCCGGATTTCGGTTTAACAAACCAACTGCATTTAAAATCATTCCGGGAGTACAAAATCCGCACTGCAAAGCATCATGGTCAACAAATGCCTGCTGCACGGGGTGGAGTTCGCCTTTTTTAGCCAGGCCTTCAATTGTAACGATGTGCGTACCTGATACATCTTCCATAAAAATTCCACACGACCGCACAGGGTCGTCGTCCATGAGCACAGTACAAGAACCGCAATAACCCAAACCGCAACCGTATTTTGTACCGGTCAGGTTAAAGTTTGTGCGCAAAACCCAAAGCAAAGTCTGGTCGCCTTCAACCTCAACTTCCACTTGCTTGCCATTTAATGTAAACTGAATTTTTTCTTTCATTTTGTAATGTATTATTGATTGTTAATTAATTCATTTTTGTAATCTTCCGGTGTGTCAATATCTCTTAAAATTTCAGCAAAACCACATTCAACTTCATGTACATCTTCTGCAAACTTTTGAGAAAGGACGCGTAATCCTTTTTCCGGTTCCAACTTCTCAATTTCATTTTTATACTTTGTTTCAATCAGAACCGGATGTCCACGTTTGCCGTCGAATGTTGGAATTACAATTCCCTTGTTCGATGTTTTCCATGCTTCTGCAACCTGCCGGAAAATGCCTGGAGAAATGTGAGGCTGGTCTCCCAGACAGATAAAGGCAGCATCTGCATTTTCAGGAAGAGCACGAAATCCACAAATTACAGAAGACAACATTCCATCCTGAAAATTATGGTTAACGGTGTACCTCAGATACGGCTTTTTGATTTGTTTCGAAATAGCTTCTCGATGTGAACCGAGGACCACAACTACATTTGATTGAACTAATTTGCTTGCATTTTCAACCACTGTTTCAATAATGGTTTTTCCGTTCCATGGAAGGAGAAGTTTTTGCGTTTTCATGCGCGTTGACGCTCCCGCAGCCAATATGATTGCCCAAATGTTATCCATTTTTTACATTTATTTCATTTCTCACCTGAACAAGCTGCGCTGCAATACTTACAGCAATTTCCTGAACTGTTTTGGAGTGTATTTCTAACCCAATGGGCGTATAAATTTTGTTCCATTCATCTGGTGTGGCCCAACCATTTTCAATGAACTGTTCTTTTAGCTGAACGATTTTTCGTTTGCTACCCATCATCCCAATGTACCCGGCATTACTCCCAATAAAAGTTTTAAGCACTTCTGCATCATTTTTATGGTCGCGGGTAACAATAACAATGTACGTGTTTTTATCAGGCTCAGCCTTATTAAAGATTTTTTTCATGTTGCCGGAAAAAGTATGATCGGCATCGGGCAGATTCTTTTTGTTGGAGTATTCCACCCGGTCATCCCAAACCAGCACTTCAAAATCGAGCAGTTTTCCGAGGTGCGACAATGCTTTTCCCACATGGCCGGCACCGGCAATCAGTAGTCGTGGAGGTGGTAGAATAGTTTCGAAAAATACATACTGCCTGCTTTCGTGTTTTGTTTCCTGAATTACCATCTCCCTGAAATCACTCCGAACCGGATAGTTCAACATTTCCGAAGCCACTTTTAAAACATCTGTTTTTAGGAGGGAACCTGCTTCAGATTTATTTTCGCTGGTTAAAAAATGGCGTTTTATGCTGAATTCTTCCTGATTCTGAGATTCTGCAAAAGTTAGCAGAATTCCGGGAATTCGTTTTTCCAAAGAATTTTGAAGAGAAGCAAAAATTTTAGCATGTTTTTCAGGAGAAGCATCCACCAGAATATTCATTCCGCCACCGCAAATGGGGCCGTTTTCTTCGTCGATTTGATTTGTGAGGTTAAACTTAATGTAACCTGATTTTTTATTTTTAACGGCATCCAGAGCTATATTGCTGATGTTGTGTTCCACCGCACCGCCGCCAACAGTGCCGGCAATCAAACCAGATTTTCCGAATAATGCAGAACTTCCCGGTTTTTGTGGAGTTGAACCATAAACACTGGTAACCGTTGCCAGAACATAGTTTTCCTTTTTTGCGCCCACCAGGGAAATTTGGGAATAAATGCTTTTTATGGTTTGTATTTTATCCATCAGAAATACCGGTTTTAAATTTATTCGGCCAGCAAAAATTTTGTTGTAATTTTTCAGAAAAGGACTTTTTAGTCTGAAAATCAGTATGCTGCCGGGTGTTAAATTAACCAATTTGAAATCATTTAACAAATAAAACGGTTTGATATTTGTCAGTGTCACAGCCAATTTAAACCGTTTTTTAAACTAATGTCAGAAATAAATGACAGATTTCAGGAAGTCCAACTTTAAGACAAAAATTAAACATTGAAGTTTCTGCCTTGCCAGGTATCCCGTTCGGCCAAACGTTTTTCTACTTTTGCAACGAATTCAAAATTTTTTAATCCCCATTTCGGGGCAATAAGCATTTCGGGCGGGGCCTGGCTGATAAACCGTTCTACAATGATTTTAGGATTTAACAACTCCAGGTAATCCACCACCAGATCAATGTATTCTTCGGCAGAAAAAAGATGAAAATCATCCGGGTTTTTTCTGAAATGTTTTTCCAGTGCCGTACCTTTGTGAATTTGCAACTGGTGCAGTTTTAAATTATTAACAGGCAGTTGTGAAATAACCCGGGCCTGTTCCATCCAGTCACTCCTGTTTTCGCCCGGAAGTCCCAAAATCAGGTGAGCGCAATTATTGATTTTTCTTTTTGCTGTTTGTTCCAGCGCCCAAACCGATTCAGAAAAAGTATGGCCGCGATTCATTTTTTCGAGTGATTTATCGAGGTGCGATTCCAAACCAAATTCCACCATCACATAAACTTTTTTACTCAAGTCTGCCAGGTAATCCAGGAGTTCTTCATCTACGGCATCGGGCCGGGTAGAAATTACCAGGCCAATTATTTTCGGATGTTGGAGGGCTTCTTCGTACAACGGAATCAAATTTTCGAGCGGCGCCCAGGTGCTGGTATAAGCCTGAAAATAGGCCAGAAACCGCATCGATTTGTATTTTTTTTCGAAAAAACGAATGCCCTGCTGAACCTGGTAGCTTACTGAATTTTCGAGATTGCAGTAGGTGGGTTTAAAGGTTTTGTTGTTGCAGTAAGTGCAACCTCCGCGACCTTTGGTACCATCGCGGTTGGGGCAGGTAAAACCCGCATCAACCGAAACTTTTTGCACCCTTTCCGAAAACAGATTACGGAAGTAGGTCGGAAAATCGTTGTAACGCTTGGTGTGCCCCCAATCAAACTTTTGCATTTTGCACGCAATTTACAGTATTCTTTTTACTCCTGTTAAAAAATAATTGAAAACTTTGTTTAAACTAGCTTTGTAATTGTTTTCAAAACTAAATCTTATTTCTATTTTTAGATTTGGAAATTAAAACGGAAACTATGTTTTCTCAAAAAGATAAAATTCAGATAAAAGAACGTGGCAGCCAGCTTGAAGTAGTTCAAAAACAAATTGAAAATTTTAAAACAGGTTTTCCATTTTTGGAGGTGATTGAAGCTGCCACTGTTGGTAACGGAATTATTAAACTTGACAATAAAGGTGTAGAGGAGAACGATGAAAGGTTCGATAAACTGGTTTCTTCCGGTACAGTACCACTAAAATTTGTGCCTGCCTCAGGAGCTGCCAGCCGCATGTTTAAAGCTTTGTTTGAAGCCCTTGATGAATGTGAGGATGATGAAGACCCTGAGATTACCCTGGCGAAAAATGCTGCAGCAAGGCAGTTTCTGGTAAATAAAGAAAAATTTGCCTTTTTCAGCGATTTGAAAAAGGCAATTGCAGATATGGGAGCCGAAGAAGTTTGCAGAAACTGGATTGAATTTCTGCTGCTTGAAAAAGGTTTGAATTACGGTTCACTTCCTAAAGGATTGCTCAAATTTCATAAATATACCCATGGTGAACGGACACCTTTTGAAGAGCATTTGGTGGAAGGCGCTCATTATGCAAAAGACAAAAATAATGTCACCAGATTGCATTTTACCGTTTCGCCCGAACATAAAAAGGTTTTTGAGGAACTCCTGTCAAAAGTGAAAAACCAATATGAAAAAATGCTGGGTGTTACTTTTGAAGTTTCCTTCAGTTTGCAAAAACCATCAACCGACACCATTGCAGTTGACATGGAAAACGAACCCTTCCGCGAAGCAGACGGAAGTTTATTTTTCAGACCTGCCGGTCACGGTGCGCTCATTGAAAATCTGAACGATTTGGATGCCGATCTTATTTTCATCAAGAATATCGATAACGTGGTGCCCGATCGCCTGAAACAACCTACAATTGCATACAAAAAAGCATTGGGAGGAATATTATTGAAATACCAGGAAAAGGTTTTCAGATATCAAAAATCATTAAACGAAAAACATCCGGCTGCCCTTGACAGTGCATTTTTGGCCGAAGCCGCCAACTTTCTGGAAAATACGTTAAATACAAAACCACCGGAAAACCAGTACTATACTGAGAAAGAAGAGCTTTTTCATTACCTTCGGGAAAAATACAATCGCCCGTTACGAGTTTGCGGGATGGTGAAAAACGAAGGTGAACCTGGCGGTGGACCGTTTTGGACAAAAAATCCTGACGGTACGGTTTCACTTCAGGTGGTTGAAAGTTCCCAGATTGATCCGGAAAGTGTGCAACAACAAACCATTTCAAAACATGCCACACATTTTAACCCGGTTGATTTGGTTTGCGGAATAAAAAATTATAAAGGTGTAAAATATAACCTGACTGAATTTACTGACCCGTCAACAGGTTTTATTTCAAAAAAATCAAAAGACGGAAAAGATTTAAAGGCACAGGAACTGCCCGGTTTGTGGAACGGGGCCATGAGCAACTGGAACACGCTTTTTGTTGAAGTTCCCATTGAAACGTTTAATCCGGTAAAAACCGTAAACGATTTGTTAAGGGAACAACACCATTAATTGAAGTGTGCTTCTTTATTCGAAGTGAATTGTTAATTTCGCAGTTTCATTTTTGGAGGTTGAATGAACAAAGAAGAACGTGGTTATTTAAGTGAAGAGAACATGGATGAAGCGCTGAGCCGTTTTAAACGGTCGCTTGTTTCAGGTCGGAAAAGCTATTTCGATGTTTCTGAATTCGAGGGAATTGTAGAATTTCTGCTCGATGAGGGAGACATTAATGCTTCTGAAATTGCAGCGCGCCAGGGAATGCAAATTCACCCGGGTGCCGTGCCGCTTCAACTCAAATACGCTCAGGTTTTGCTTAGCAAAGAAAAATATCAAAATGCGCTGAAATACCTCAATCTGGCAGAGCAGGTTGAGCTTGCCAATCCTGATGTCCATCTTATGAAAGGTTCGGCCTGGTTGATGCTCGGTAATGAAATTGAAGCTGAAAAAGCATTCGGCAAAGCAATAAAACATGCCGGCAATGAAAAAGACGATATACTTTATCACATTGGTTCTGCCTATGTTCAGGCCAGTGAAATAAAAATGGCCATTAGTTATTTTGAACAAGCGCTTCAGCTAAATCCCGAAAATGAAATGGCACTTTACGACCTGGGATTTTTTAGCGACCAGGAAGGTGATTACCAAAAAAGCATTGATTATTACAACCGGTATCTCGATATTGACCCATTTAATTTCTCCATTTGGTTTAATCTTGGCATTTCTTACAACAAAGCCGGTAATTTCGAAAAAGCGATTGAAGCTTATGAATTTGCGCTGGTGTTAAATGAAGAGTTTGACCAGTCGCTGTTCAATATTGGAAACGCTTACGCCAATTTAGGAAAATACCGCGAAGCCATTGCAAAATATACCGAGTACCTGGAATTTGATCCGGAAAATGATGATGGCTGGTGTTACATTGGCGAATGTTACTTAAACCTCGATGAACATACTCAGGCAGAGCATTATTACCATAAAGCCATCAGAATAAACAAGGAAAATGATAGTGCATGGTTTGGTGTTGGCCTGGTTATGTGGGTTGAAAAAAAGTGGACCGAAAGTATTATTTTTATCAAAAAAGCGCTGGAAATTGATAATTCAAATTCTGAATACTGGGTTACGCTTGCAAAGGTTTATAATGACTGCAACCGACCTAAAGATGCGGAAGATGCACTGGTAAAAGCCGCTGAACTTGAAGCCGATAACACCGAAGTTTGGCTTACCTGGGTGGATATTTTTCTGAAGTTTGGTGAGTTAAAAAATGCACTCCGGGTTTTAAAGTCAGGGCTTGAAAAAAATGATGATTCGTTGCTTAAATACCGCATGGTTAGCCTGCTGCTCGAAAGTAAACACGAAAAAGATGCTTTTGAAATGTTGCAGGAAGCGATGAGACAGGAATTCATTCAAATCAATTACCTGTTCGATATTTATCCGAAAGCATTAAAAAACAAACGCTTGCAAAAATTGGTTGACGACTTCAGAGAAGAAAACAATTTGTAAGTGAATACTTCTTCTGATTATTTCTTATGAAATCTATTCCGTTAACTCCAAAAACCAACCAATGGAAATAAGTCCTGCAGGAACAATGCCTCCAATATGATCCGTTTCCGGAATTTCAATTAGTTGGACTCTACTTTGTGCACCTTTCGCAACAAAATCGTCATAAATATTTTTTGAAAGGATTGCCGGGACATATGAATCGGCTAAACCATGAATTATTTTTGTGGGAGTTGAAGTATTCCAGGCTTCAATACTATTGTTTTTAAGTATTTCTGTCAGTGAATTAAACTGGGTATCGGTATTATAATTTAAGCGGTAATTTTCGGTAAAAAGTTCGGCCACATCGGTTGTGAGTTCCGCATTAATTTCTTCACCCGACATGGTACCGTCGAAAAGTGTTGGAATCAGCGAATCGTAGGGAGCACTGAATACTTCTCCAATTGGCATAATTGCTTCTTCATCCAGGTTTATCATGCTGTTATACAAGTATCCAAAGTAATAAGGCATGGGATAAGTTTCCTGACTTAAAATATATTCCTTAATGAAATTCAAATCGTAGGGTCCTGCTCCGGGCGCACTCGCTTTCAGGTTGAACTCACTGGAAAACTCTTCCTCGATTGCTTTTTGCACCTGCAAGGTTGCCCAGCCTCCCTGCGAATAACCGGTGAGGTATAATTCATTATTCAGCGAAAATTCCCGAACAACTGCAAGTTCTTCCACTGCCCTAAGCATATCCAAAACAGTTTGCACGGTTGATTCTTTATGCAGGTAAGGATGAAACATATTATCGGATGATCCGAAACCGAGATAATCGGGCATGGAAATTACAAATCCGGTTGATGCAATGGCTTCAAGCAAAATGTAATAATCATAATTTGGATTAACCGACGGTGCATTGCCGTGCAAAGTATTGGTGCCGTTTTGGTAGCTGATTACCGGAAAAGATCCTTCGCCGGTTGGAACACATACAAGCCCTGATGCCAGTTGAGATTCGCCTTTAAATGTTGTTTTATATGTAATTTTGTAAATGATTATTCCATGGTTTACTCTTTCCTGCACTGATGCCATTTCAGGGTATTGACTAACAAGCTGCTCGAACATGGTTTCAACCATAACAGGAAGGTAAGAACGCACCATTTCGTAACTTACAAGATAATTGGTTTCCGGTTCATCATCATCGTTGTTGAACAGATTATGACAGGCTGAAAAGCTGAATATCAATAAAATAATTAGAATTCCCCGGGTGTAATCTTTAATTTTTAGTTGCATGGTTATTTTTTTTCAAAGGTATAAAAATTTTGAATGTTCATTTTTGTGAAACAATTTTTCTGGTTACGGGTTCAATCCTATCACTTTTTTAGCGCCTGAATAAATAGATTTCCACCAAAAATTTAGTATAGAGCGTTCTTCATCGCGAACATAAGAAATTTTAACGGGCACTAACTCGTTCCCTTTTGGGTTTTTCGAATTAACAACCAAATTATTGGCCAGGAATGAAGCAAATTTTGCTTTCTGAATTTCATCGGAGCTGTAATCCAAAACTGCAATTTTCAGGTTGTCGTAAGCAAAATACAAGTTTCCGGTTGCCTGGTTTTGGTAAAAATTAATATCGAAATCCAACCTGTTTAAATAGCCAGTTTCAATGGCAAGCGGGGCCGATTTTGAAATCATCGAATTTAATGGTTCCAAAGGCATGGGTTGCAAAAAACCAGTTACAGAATGCACATAATCGGGGCTGGTAAGGTCGAAACGGAAATTTGCTTTCAGTAACGATTGATTTAAAAGTTTGGCCTGTGCATTCAATTCAAAGATGTTATTTTGCCCGGTTTCTTTTTCGCTATTGGAAAGTCTGCCGCCTGAAAAAGTTAAATCATAAAATTCAATAACTCCGGGCTCGTCCGATATGCTTAACAAATCGCTGTATTTAATGTATGAAGGCATAAGTTTTACCGAATCAAATACAAAATCCTGACTGATGTTTTTCAAATGGTCTTGTGGCCAGGGGGGTCTTTGGCTGTGATTAAAGGGGAATCGTTTATCACGAAAAATCTCCAGACTGGCCGGACCGATTTGCAGTTTTTCCGCAGCCAGGATATTGTCCTGCAGCCACCTTTTTTCGTTAATTTTCTGAAATTCAATGTATTCAATACTGGCTTTTGCAACATCGGTCTGAAAGCCTGTTTTTCTTGGAAATTCTTCTTTTTTGGCAAGCGGGTTCACCTGTATATTTTTCAACCAAACGTTGTGTCTGGCCGAATTGTAAATTAACGAATCGGCGGTAAATTCATACATGCCGTTTTTGTTTGTTGTTGAAAGATTCGTAGTTGAAATATTAAATTCCCTCGAATTGAGCAGGTTGGCCGGCGGTTGATTCTCGCTGAGGAAAATATCTTTAAATGAAATATGCAGTTCATTTTGGAAAAGTTGTTTTTCGAGCCAGTTAAAATGAAGGTAGGCTTTGTTCAGGTTCAGGTTATCTATTTTAACCTGGTTTATCAGGTGTTCCACGTATGGATATAAATCGAGGGTTTGCAAAAATTCCAGCGTGTCGTCTTTTATTTTCCGGTTAATTTCAATGGAAATATCGGGGTTGTTAATTTCAATCTGGCCGAATTCGAAACTGTTTTGCTCAAAGGCTGTTTCCAAATCAAAACCGGTAAAGTGAATTTCCGGAGCAAGTATTTTAAACAGGTTCTGGTCTTCACGTCTTAAAAAAGGTTCCACTTTTAAACCTGAAACTGAAACAGATTTTCGTTCCCGGTCGAAATCAATTTGTCCGATTAAAATATTATGGAGCTCGTCAATTGGCGCCCTGAAGTCTGAAATTTCAAGCTGAATATTTTGATTCTGCAATTGAATTTGGTTGTTGTTATTTTTCAGCATAATTCCTGGCATCGAAAAATTCAATTTGAAATTAGCCTGCGCTTTTTGGCTTGTTTCAGAAGTTTGATAGGTTACTGCTTCGCCATCTGTAATTTTAAATTCGTTAAGTTTTAATGATTCAATAAACGCCGGCATTGGAAAGGTGTAGGTTTTTAAATCGAGTGATTTTGTTTTTCCCTTTTGAGTGTAAATCTGAAACCGGGGAGAAACAAGTTCAAGTTTGTCAATAAACGGCTCCTGCGAATACCAGGCATTCTGAAAATCGAAACCTTCAATATTTATTTCGGGAATGGCAACCTGGAAAGTAGTGGCGAGGTCGTGATATTTTTTTGAAGTGATCAGCGGGAACAGTAGTCCGTTTTTTACCTGAACCGAAGATGTTGCAGAAGAAAGCCTAATTTCACTTCCTTTCAGCACATGTACACTGTCTGATAATTCGAATTGCTGGTCCCGAATGGATACTTCAAAATTATCGGAAAACAGCAGCCTTTTTTTGGGGAGCTCCGTTTCGTTCAGCCGAAAATTTTGAAGCGACGCCGAAAAAGCATTGTCAAACGATGTGGTTTTTCCCCGGCGTGTATGATTTACCCAGTTTAAATTTCCATCAGATACGATAAACTTCCTGATATCAAAATCTTCAATATAATTGAAAATGAGTTGATAAAGCTCAGTTAGTTCCAAATTTGGTTCTCCTGAACGGAGTGCCCCGAAGTTTTCAAAGTAAATATCAGGATTTGATATGCTGAAGTTGGAAATCAGCAGTTTATTATTAAAAAATGCATTGCGTAAATCTACCCCGGTTAATTTAATTCCCGGAACGGTAACATGAAACAGTTCCGATCGGTTAAAGCGTTTCATATCATCAACTGAAACGTTTTCAATAACCGGCTGCAATTCGAGGTTATTAATTTGAATCTGTTGATTTATGCTCGAAATTAATACATTGTCAACTTCAAGTTTGTGCAAATCGTCCACCAAACGCATGGTGTAATTTGAAAAATTCAAATCGAAATTGGTGGCATAAAAGAATTTATCTGTTTGTTCAACACTTGCCGAATCAAGGCTGAAATCGGTGAGGCTGAAGTTGAAACTGGTTTCAAAATAGCCCTGCAAGTTTCCGTGCAGGTTGTTTTCAATGTCGAGCCTTCCCCTTTCAATGTAAACCAAATTAGAATAAACTCCTTGCAGATAATCGGTTACCAGTTCAAACAAAAGCCCGCCTTCAGCCTGTTTTGCTGGCTTTGCTTTTTCCAAATGATAGAGCAGGTGCACTTTGGGGCCAATTACCTCAATTTTTTCTGAAGGCAGTGTTTTGGTGTGGTATAAGTTCCGCAGAACAATTCCTTCAATATTTAACGATTCACACTCCACATTCACTTCGGTGCGGCTTGCCGACTGATTTTTATTAAGCGGTTGCAAATGAATTTTTTTTGCACCCAGCCTGTCGGTAAATGTTGAAACAAATAACGAGTCGGCTTTAAATTCGTGTTCATTATCGTCCAGCCTCAGGTGATATCCGGCAACTGTCATCTCCAAATCGTCGGCATGTAAAAGTTTTTCCCGGTTTCGCGCTGAAACAGAATCCAGTTCAAACCTGTTCAGAATAATATCTACAGCGCGAAACTGCTGCTGATAATTGTTGAAATCTGGTTGCCTGAAAATTTCAACCTTTGCATCGTGAAGGAAAAAGCTGTCCACTTCCAGTTTTGAAAAATTGTTTTGAACCAGTTCGTATAAATCGAAATTATCGATGGCTTCCAGTTTAAATTGCTGAGGATTTTCTTTTCGGTAAAAACTGATGTCGGGCTTATTAAATTCAAGATATCGGATTTTAAGGGAATCGTCGAGCGCAAAACGCGCAATACTGCGACTTTTTACAGTTAAATTAGGGACGGTTACATCAAACAAATTTTTTTCTGCATTTCTTGTTTGCGGGAAAAGCCGAAAACCTGCAGCCCTTATGTCTGTTGATTTTAGTGAATACAGCAAAGTGTCAATAGTTAAAACATGCAGGCTGTCTCCCATATCGTTTTGAAAATCATTCATGCGAATAAGCACGTCATCTGTTTTAAAAAAACCGGTATTCCGTTGAATCATTTCTGTATTTGTGGTGAAACCCAGCACATCAACCGAAACCTTTTTTGCCTGCGAAATAAAATCGGTGTTGCCCAATGCTCCGTAAAAACCAAAATTAGCCTCTTCAAGCACAATCCGGTTAATTTTTACTTCATCAAGCATTTCAAACAACGGCCTGATATCTGAAACCAGGGTTGAATTAATTTTTGTCGAATCGCTTTTCAGCAAATCTTCACCTTCCAATTTAATGGACGGGTTTTTAATCAGTACTTGATTGCAAATAAATTTGCGGTGGTTTAAAAGAGCTTTCAGTTTTATTTCTTCCAGCTCAATTTCGGATGCACTAAAAGTATAAAAGGTTTTATTTTGATTGTTTTTATTCAAAACGGCCAGTTCCTCATCGGGCAACAAATTTACATGTTCAAATTTTACTGAAAAGGGTAGAAGTTTAATTTTAACAGCATCAATAGATAAAGAATAGATTCCTTCCGATTTTTCATCAGTAAATTCTGACAGGTAGTTTTTTACATAATCAGGAATGAATTTAACCCAAAGTACAATTATACTTCCAAGTAAAAGAAGCAGAAAGGCTAGTGCAAACCAGCCCGTAATCTTCTGTATTTTTTTTCTTTGGGCCATTTGGTAAAAATGGTAATTTTTTTGAAGATAAAAGAATTTCTGGTTCTGTTCGCCTAATAAAAGGAAATGAAAACCCGGAAGCCGGAAAACTTTTGTTCGCAGGATTTTACAGAAATTATGTTTTAAAAGTCAATTAAATTCATATTTTTACTTTTTCAAAACTACTAATGATAATAACCATGAGACTGATTCTGACCACAGTCATTGCTTCACTGTTTATTTTCACCCTGAAAGCACAACCCGTAAAAATTATGTTGGTTACCGGTGGGCATTCGTATGACACCATCCAGTTTTTCCAGCTCTTCGATGCACTGGAGGGAATTGAATACATTCATTTTGCGCAACCAGAAGCAAATCAGGCTATTGCCCAAGGTGAGGCCGAAGATTTTGATGTACTTGTTTTTTATGATATGTGGAAAGAAATTTCCGAAGTTGAGAAATCAGCTTACATCGAATTGACCAAAAAGGGCAAACCCATGCTTTTTTTGCATCATGCGTTGGTTTCGTACCAGGATTGGCCGCAGTTTGAAAAACTACTGGGCGGGAGATATATTGAAAAGCGCCGTGGCATTCCGGAAAAAGACTTATCAACCTACGAGCACGATGTTTGGGTTTATATTCAACCGGCAGGAAATCATCCGGTTACAAAAGGTTTCGGCAGTTTGCGGTTTTTCGATGAGGTTTACGGAAATTACAGGGTATCGGAAGAAGTGATTCCCATTTTAACCACCAACCATCCGCAAAGCGAAAGAATCATCGGTTGGGAAAACCGGTTCAACAAATCGAGTATAGTTTACCTGCAACCTGGCCACGACTATCGGACTTATGAAACCAACGAATACCGGAGGTTACTTTTGCAGGCCATTAACTATTTGGCAAAAAGCAATTAGTTGTTTAATTCAAAACAAATTCAGCTAAAATTTAAATCAAATAAATTGAATAGAACAATTTAAAATCAAATCAAGTTATGGAAAATGTAAATCGAAAAAGACTCTTTATTGCAAGTTGTCTGGCTCTGCTGGTTACTGCAATGACATTTGCTATCAGAGCAAGAATTGAAGGTGTTTTTACGGGTGACTACGGTTTGACAGCCGAGCAGGTTGGACGCGCATTTGCACCTGCATTTTGGGGTTTTGCCGTGGCCATGTTTGCCGGAGGTTATTTTATCGACATTGTAAAAACCAGAACAGTAGTTTGGATGGCTTTTGGGATGCACCTGGTGGGAATTGTATTGTTGCTCATGGCTAAAGATTACACCTCGTTGTTTATTGCCAACGTATTTATTGGTTTGGGCAACGGAAGTGTTGAGGCTGCATGTAATCCGCTGGTTACAGCTATTTATCCCGACAAGAAATCGAAAATGCTGAACCGTTTTCATGTATGGTTTCCCGGCGGAATTGTCATTGGAAGTTTACTGGCTGCCCTGGTAATCGATTCATTGAATTTGCCCTGGCAGGTGCTTGTGGGGTTGTTGTTTATTCCTCTTGCCATTTACGGATTTATGTTTTTGGGACAGAAAATTCCTGAAACAGAGCGGGTTTCATCGGGTGTAACCTATAAGGAAATGATGCGCAACGTTGGAGCGCCGATTACCATTACACTTGCGGTAGTTTTTATGATTCTGGTTGCCAATGTTCAGTCTATTTCTCATGCCATTACCGGAAGTTATGAACTGCCACTGATTATTATCGGAGTTATTGCAGTATTAATTATTGTTGAAGGTAAGGCCGTAAATAAAATTACACTGCTCTTTCCGTTTATTTTTGCCTGTATGTTGCTCACTGCATCCACTGAATTGGGAACCACGCAGTGGATCAATGCATTGCTGGACAATAAAGGCGTTCATCCCATGATTATTCTGGCAGTTGTAACCGGTTTAATGGCAGTTGGCCGCTACTTTGCAGGTGGGTTGATTCACCGGTTGAATCCTCCGGGAGTTCTGCTGGGCTCAGCCGTATTTTCTGTTGCCGGTTTGTTGTTATTAAGTGTCACCAACGGCGCCTTTATGACTGTTGTTTCTGCTGCTGTGTTTGCCGTGGGTGTTTGTTATTTCTGGCCAACTATGATTGGCGCTGCGGCAGAATATGCACCTAAAACCGGAGCTTTGGGAATGTCAATCCTTGGCGGTGCAGGATTTGTTGCTACCTCCATGGTGCTGCCCATTATGGGAGAATCAATTGAAACAGCCGGTCCGCAAATGACGTTGCGTAATCTGGCTGTTCTGCCAACCATATTAATTGTTGCATTTATTATCCTTTCATTTTGGGTTAAAAATAAAACCAAGAGTGGAAATGATTTGGACGAAGGTGCAGCAGTGCGTTAAACAAATCAATGCATTTTAGCAGGAGAGGCTGTTCAGGAAACTTTAAATTATTTCAGGGTTTTTTGAACAGCTTCTTTTTTATGAGGTGATGTTTTTATATTTTGAAACTGAATTCAAATTTTTTAATCATGTTGTATGTATTGTTAATTGGTTTGGTGGCAGGTGCCATTGCCGGGCTTATTATTCGCGGTAAAGGATATGGATGTGTGCTGAATATTATTGTAGGAATTGCCGGAGCGTGGTTTGGCAATTGGTTGCTGCACGAGCTGGGGATATTTGTCAACAGCGGATTATTTGGCAATTTAATCACCGCAGTTATTGGGGCGGTTGCGTTGCTTGCCTTATTGGGTTTAATTCGGAAACTGGCAAATTAAACAGTAGCAGCAAAAGGTATTACATTATTTTTTTACGTTCCGGTTTCAGGTTTTTCACCCACTGGTTTACAATGTATTCGTTTTCTTTTATCCAGTTTTTCACCCCTTGCTTGGGGTCTTCGCTCAATTTTACCTGGTAAACCAGACTGTTTAACTGTTTTTCGGTCAACTGCATCCGCTCAAAAAAACGAACTGCCCTCGGATGCAATTCCTCAATTCCACTGTGGCCAACGGCAAAAATATTTTCTTTTACTCCAAAAATATTTTCCGAATCTTCCAGAAATCTAACTTCGTAGCGGGCGAAAATCCAGTGTGGTTCCCATCCTGTAATTACAATTTCTTTCCTGCGTTTAATCGAATCTTCCAGTTGTTTTATCATTTCATCTTCTGAAAGACTAACTAACGGGAAAGGCAGACTGTATTTTTCGATGGCCTTCCTGGCTTTTTGCATCACTCCGGCACCTTCGTCAATTCCAATAATCGGATTGCTGTAATTTTTGAGGTCTGAAACATATTGTAATTCACTGTATGCCGGAACAACAAACCCCGTTCGGGCCTCGGGATAAAGGATTCCCAGTTTTTCAATATTTTCGGTATGGTCTTCCATGTACTTTTTATGAGTTTCGGGAAGCCATGCATCGGCAAAAATATCTGATTCTCCGCTGGCAATTTCCTGGTATGCGGTCTCCACATCGGTTAGTTTTGTAATCGCAGTGTAATCCATTTTTTCTTCGAGCAAAACTGCCGAAAGATGCGTAATGGCAACACTTTCAGACCAATCGGTATAAACCAGTTTTATCGTCATTTCTTCTTCGCCCGATGGTTTATTCGTACATGAAACGATAAAAAATAGAACGATCAGTATGCAAATCCGGTTGTAATAAGACTTTAGTTTCATTTTTCCTGGGTTTATTTAAAAAGGGCTTTAAGGAACCCAATGGTTTGTTTTCGATCTTTAATTATGAGTACCGGCAGATTTTTTTCTGCCGAAGCCAGCTTCTCCGAAGTAGAATCGATAATGATGTCAGCCAGTTCCGATTTAATTTTTGAACCAATAATGATCATATCGGCCCCATTGGTAAGTGCCTGCTTGTAAAGAATATGGGCTTCATCGTTTTCCGGATCCAGTGAATTTGTACAGGGAATTTTTTCCGGGTCGAGTTCCTGCTTTTTCATAAATTTCTGATACTCTTTCGCGCTGTGCTTTTCAATGTGCTGCATGAGTTTTTTATCGTTTTCAGGCGAACTCTGTGGGAAATATTTCAACGGAAGTTTATAGGCATGATGACACGATACTTTTGCACCTGTTAATTCCTGCAGGCGCAAAGCCATTTTCAGGGCAAGCCCACTCATTTTCGAAAAATCCATACGAACCAACACGTGTTCAATGCGCGGTTGCGTGGTTTCGCTCACCAGTAAAACCGAGGATGGAATAATGCTGATTACTTTTCGTACTATGCCTCCCCTACCTTCGTACCCAATTTTTTTTCCCATAAGGGTAAACGTGATGTTGTTTTCGCGCGCATACCTCACGATATTGTCGGTTGTTGAACCCTCAACCACTTTTACGTTTGTTTGAACTTCATTCGTTCCGGAAAAAAGCGATTCAATTTTTTCCTGAAGCTCTTCTTTTACAATTTCGGTAAGCGGCTGCTCGAGGTGCGGGAAAGCGGAGATCATTTCAGGTGGAATTTCATACGATTTCATCACATGTAAAAAAGTAACCGATTTTGGTTTGAAGTTTTCCACCAAAAAATTACTGTATCGGATAAGCGAGTCATCCATTTCACTTAAATCGAGGCAAACTAATATATCTTCAAATTGGTACATAGCATTGATTTTCAGATTAAACTTTCTTTTTCTGGTTTCTTTTCAAGTTTTCCGGAAGTTTTGGCCTGTTCTCTTTTTTGCATCATTCTGGCCAGCGTATCCAAATATTGTTTACGTTCAGCTTCCATCTGGGTTTCCATCATTCCGGTATGTTCTTTCCGCAATCCTTTCAGCAAACTCCACATCAAAACAATTAATAAAATGGTAAATGGCAGGCCGGTTGAAATGGCTGCTGTTTGCAATGCCCCAAGTCCGCCGCCAATTAACAAAACCGCAGCAACCGCACCTTCAGTTAATGCCCAGAAAATGCGCTGGGGAACCGGTGCGTCAAGTTTTCCGCCGGCGGTAAGCGAGTCAACAACCAAAGAACCCGAGTCGGAAGAAGTAACAAAAAAGCTGGTAACCAAAACCACACCAACCACCGAAGTTAATGATGAAAGCGGAAATTGTTCCAGCAGTACATACAATGAAGTGGCAACGTTGCCTGTAACCGCGCTGGCAATATCGGCCAGGGAATTCAGTTCGAGATACATGGCGCTTCCACCAAAGGTTGAAAGCCAGAAGAAAGTAAGTAAAGTGGGTACAATAAGAACTCCCAACACAAATTCTTTAAGTGTGCGGCCTCTGGAAATGCGGGCGATAAACATACCCACAAACGGCGACCAGCTAATCCACCAGGCCCAGTAAAATACGGTCCAGTCGCTTTGCCAGTCCGATTGTTTATACGTTTCAGTCCATGACGACATTTCAAAAAAGTTTTGAACGTAGCCTCCAATGTTTTGAATAAACGAATCCATGATAAACAGGGTAGGACCTACCACAAGCATAAAGACCAGAAAGATGGCACCCAAAAACATATTGAGACGACTTAGCTTTTTTACTCCGCCACTCAGTCCGGCCACAACCGAACCGGTAGCTGCAAGGGTAATTACTGTAATTAAAATAACCTGTGTTGTAATGGTGTCGGGTAAATTGAACAGGTGTGCCAATCCTGCACTTACCTGCTGTACGCCCAGTCCGAGCGAAGTGGCCAGTCCAAACAATGTGGCCACAACTGCAAGTACATTAATTACTTTTCCCCAGGGGCCATGCACTTTTTCGCCAAGCAGGGGATAGAAAACCGAGCTGATGGTTAGCGGCAATTTTTTATTGAACGTGAAAAAAGCCAGTGCCATTCCCACCAGAGCGTAAATACCCCAGGCATGTAATCCCCAGTGTAAAAATGTAATTTCCATCGATTCACGGGCTGCTTCAACACTGCGTGGTTCGGCACCAGGAGGGTTAATAAAATGGTTGATGGGTTCACCCACACTCCAAAACAAAATACCGATACCCATTCCTGCACTGAACAACATGGCAAACCATGAAGTTGTTGAAAATTCGGGCCGCGATTTGTTCCCTCCCAACCGTATCTTGCCATACTTGCTGAATGCAATGTACAGAACAAAAAAGAGGAAAATATTTACGGACAATATAAAAAACCATCCGCCATAACTGGAAATACTGCTTTGGATGGCCGAAAATACCTGGTCCATTGGCTCTCCCACAATCAGAGTGATGGAGATGAACGCAACAATAATCAGCGCTGATGGCCAGAAAACCAGTCCGTCCACATCGAAATACTTTTTGCTGCTTTTGAGGTGGGCTTCACTGTCCTTTGGTGTTACTTTCTCGTCAGTCATAAAATTCCGTTATTAATTTGCTGTTAAGTTTATTGGATGTTAGAAATAATATCCCAGGTTAATATTGAAACGTAAATGCCAGGAGGCATTTTCTGTTCCGGCAGCCAATCCGTTTGTCCATTCCGGCCCCAGCCACGGGTGGTCTTTTCCGGCAGCCGCATCAATGTAGGTGAAAACATTTCCGGCAGTTACCAAAACTCCGGTTACATTCATAATTGAATTCTTAAATTCAGTAACTGATTTATCCAGGTAGCCCAAATCGTTATAAAACTGGAGATTGGAAACCGGATGCCAGTCAACCGGCAACGAGTAGGAAAGGCAAAGCGTGTAAATTTTTCCGTTGGCTGCTACAAGGTAAGGGGCGCCATAGGCCGTCATGCCCACCACATTGGTTGGTTCTCCTGAAGGGTTTTCCGGGTTGTGTCCATACCCGGCCATTTGAGCTTTTACAGCCACTCTTCCGGCCTGCATTTCGTAGTGACCGGCATAGGCAAAATGATTGCCGGTTTCTCCCGAATCCAGGTTGTGTAAACCGCCTAATTGCCCCGAAACGCCAATTTTATGGTTGAACTTTCCATTTTGAATTTTGTAGGCCACCTTACCATTTAGCTGATTGGTTTCCTTATTTCTTAAATCCGGATTTCCATCGCCGTTCAAATCAATCGAAGAAATGTCATACGAGTACCGGCTGTGCGATACATCCGAATAACTTCCAAAATTCAACTCTTCGGCATTTTTGAAAAATGCGAGTGCATATTCCCACTGTTCTCCTGAAAATGAGTATTTTATTCCCATATCGTGATCGTCTTCAAGCCCAAGATAATAGGTCATATTAAAAAACCAGTTGTTGGAGTTGTATTGAGTAATACCGAAAGGTACCTGAGTCAACCCGATTTGGAGGTTTTTGTTTTCGCTGAAATCGTATTCCACCCAACCCTGCTTTAACATTCCACCACCAAAGCTTTCAGAATATAACCGGTATTCAGCATTCAGTTTTATTCCTTTGTACGATGCAATTGAATTAATTCGAAACATATCGTAACCAAAATCGCCTCCACGATCTTTTTGCCCTTCTTTCCAGGTAGATAAATTGTAATTGAAACGTAATGCGCCACCAAATTTTACCTCAGGTTTCTCCTGACTTTGAGTCGGGTAATCAACAAATACAATTAGAAGCAATGAAATAAATACGGATTTTGTCATTCGAAAAAGAAGTAACGTTTTACTATTTAACATTTTGATTTTGAAGTTTCTGTTTAAGGGTTCTAACGAAACAGAGCAAATATTGTTTGGAAATTCCGGATTTTACTGAATTTGCGAAAATACAGATCGCCTGAAAAAGGAAAGTTTCAATAGCACCCCGCGCACCTATAAAAAATACCATGGCCAGCCCAAGAGCATGGTTTTCCCAATATGGATTCAGAAAATAAAAAACAATTTTGATGAACAATAAAGGATTTCAATGTGTTTTTATCCTGAAATATTTGCACAACCAGAAAACGTGCCTTATATTTGCATTAAAGACTTAAAAGTATTTTATTAATTTTATAAAAAGAACAAGAAGATATGGCTTTTGAATTACCGAAATTAAATTACGATTACACAGCTTTGGAACCGCACATTGATGCGCGCACCATGGAAATTCACCACACAAAACATCATGCGGGTTATACCAATAACCTGAATAATGCAGTGGCCGGAAGCGCGCTCGAAGGAAAAAGCATTGAAGAAATTCTGAAAGGAGTTTCGGGGCATTCCACGGCTGTAAGAAACAATGGAGGAGGATATTACAATCATAATTTGTATTGGGAAGTAATGGCGCCGGGAGGATCTCCGAATCCGGAAGGCGAACTGCTCGATGCAATAAACGAATCATTTGATTCAGTAGAAAATTTCCGTGAGGCATTTGTCCAGGCTGCACTAACGCGGTTTGGATCAGGTTGGGCATGGTTGGTTCTTCAAAACAATAAACTGGTGGTTTCGTCCACGCCCAATCAGGATAATCCGCTGATGGATGTTGCAGATGTTCAGGGCACACCCGTCCTGGGTGTTGATGTGTGGGAACACGCATATTACCTGAATTATCAAAACAGACGTCCGGATTATGTAAATGCATTCTGGAATCTCATCAACTGGGACGAAGTCGCCAGGCGGTTTAAAGGTTAGTTGATTTTTGGTTTTTTTCCCCGGGATGAGGTCCCGGGGTTTTTCTTGCTTTTTTCCATGGTTTTATGTTAATTAGAAATCTGTGCAGTTGTGCAGTTTTATCCAAAAGATTACATTTACAGGAATTAATTTGAAAGAATGGAATGGAGTCCGGGGATAAAAGTAATAATATTGATGGTCGGATAAAACAACTGGAAACTCAGATTTCTGAATTAAAGTTTGAACTGGAAGAAAAAACCGAACTTTTTAACCGCGAACAGGAAAAAAGGCTGTTTTACCAACTGGTTGCCGATTTTACCTTTGGCTGGGAATTGTGGTTCGATCCATCCGGAAAAATAAATTACTGTTCACCTTCCTGTATTGATCTGACTGGATATACTGCCAATCAGGTTTTGGAGTCTCCATCTCTTTCTGAATTGCTGGTTTATGTGGCTGACCGCGAAAAGTTTGAAGGATTTCTGCACAACGCATTGAGTCAGGATCTTATTAATCCTTCCCTCGAATTTCGAATAATGACACGAACCCGCCAGATGCGTTGGTGTTTATTTACTGTGCGTGGTGTTTACAACCGGGAAGGCCGTTATCTCGGCATCCGGGGTTCTGTTCAGGATATTACCAAACTCAAAAATGCTTTGGGAAGAATCAATGATCTTTCAACGGGAAAAGAATTGGAAAACCGGCACCGGGAAAGACTCAAATCGGAGCTGGAAATTAAGGAACGCGAACTGGTAACATTTCTTCTGCAACTATCCCAGAAAAATGAGCTTATTGCAAAGTTGACTCAGCAATTGAAAACCATTTCTGAAGATAATCTCAAAAATGGATCTGAAAAAATACAAAAGTTGCTATATCTATTGGAAAACACCAGGAATGAGCCGGTTGACTGGAATATGGTTGAAATTCAGTTGGAAAAGCTGCATCCTGGTTTTATGACCCGCCTTTTGCTGAAACACCCGAAACTTACCTCAAAGGATAAAAAACTTTGTGCCTGCCTGAAACTGGGCCTCACCAGTAAACAAATTGCCGGATTAAATAATCTTACTCCGCAAAGCGTGGAAGTTACCCGTGTCAGGTTGCGTAAAAAACTAAAAATTGCGCACGATACCCGCTTGGTTAATTACCTGGCAGAAATCTGATGAAGAATTGGGATATATTAAGGAATTCTGATTAAAATCCATATTTTTTGATATATAATTATTTTATATAAATAGTTTAAAAATAACAATATAAATTTTATATGTTAGGTTTATTATTTGCTGAATCAGGTTTTTGTTAAGTTTAGGAAGTTTGTTTAAAGATGAAGTTGTCTTATATTTGACTGCACAAAAACAGATAACATGACTCCAACATCAAAAAACGATTTTTACCGGCCCTTGCACGACGACGAAATAGGGCAACTGGTTTACCAGGGATGTTCATCCACCGACTGGAACCTTGTAAAAGTATCTTCCGATTTTAGTCCCGATCACGTTGAGAATGTAAAATTTACCGGCCATATCCGGTTAAACAGCTTTCAACATTCGGTGAAACTTGTTGGTGGAATTACTTTTCATACCGGCATTTACAACGCATGGCTTCACAATTGTGAAGTGGGAAGAAATGCATTGATACACAACGTACGCAGTTACATTGCCAACTATATTATTGAAGAGGGGGTTGTTATTCATAATGTAACAACCATTGCCGTTGACGGTGAGGCAACCTTTGGTAACGGTGTGATGGTAGAAGCGATAAATGAGGGTGGAGGACGTGCCATTCCCATGTACGACTATTTGTCAACGCATGTGGCTTATATGCTGGCGCTTTACCGCCACCGTCCCAACCTGATTGATGCCCTGAAAAATATGGTGAAGGATTATACCGAAAAAGTAAAAAGCAGTCAGGGAACGATTGGCGCACACACCAAAATTTTGAATTGTAATACGGTTTTGAATGTAAAAATAGGGCCTGCCACCACGATTGACGGTACCAAAAAACTTCAGAACGGAAGCATTAACAGCACCCGCGAAGCCCCCGTGGTTATTGGGGAAGGAGTAATTATGGACGACTTTATTGTTTGCTCGGGTACACGAATTACCGACGCAACACTTATTTCCAAAAGTTTTGTAGGGCAGGGGTGTGTTCTCGACAAGCATTACTCTGCTGTCAACTCTTTATTTTTTGCCAATTGCCAGGGATTTCATGGCGAGGCCTGCTCTGTTTTTGCCGGACCTTACACGGTTACGCATCATAAATCCACGTTGCTTATTGCCGGAATGTTTTCGTTTCTCAACGCGGGAAGCGGGTCAAACCAAAGCAACCATTTGTATAAACTGGGCCCCATTCATCAGGGAATTATGGAACGCGGTGCTAAAACAACCAGCGATTCGTATTTGCTTTGGCCTTCGCACATCGGTGCTTTTTCGCTGGTAATGGGCCGCCATTACAAACATTGCGACACGGCAGATTTTCCGTTTTCGTACCTGATTGAAAGCAAAGACGAAAGTATTCTGGTGCCGGGCATCAATCTAAAAAGTATTGGAACGGTGCGCGATTCGCAAAAATGGCCCCGGCGCGATAACCGGACGGACTCCAACCTGCTCGACCTGATTAATTTTAACCTGCTGAGTCCCTACACCGTCCATCGCATGTTAAATGGCAGAAAAAAGCTTATCGATATTCGCAAATCTTCAGGCGAATTTGCCAGCGAATACAGTTACGATAAAATGAAAATTGAAAAACGGGCGCTCGACCGTGGCATTCAGTTGTATGAAATGGCCATCTGGAAATTTCTGGGCAATTCACTCATTACCCGTTTACAGGGAAAAAATTATACTTCCGACCATGATATATGGAAAACATTAAAACCGGATACTTCACTGGGAAAAGGGAGTTGGGTTGATTTATCGGGTTTGATTTGTCCGTTTGAAGCGCTGGATAATTTGCTTAAATCGGTTGAAAACGGTGAAATGACCACACTTGAAGAGGTGAATGCAGGTTTGGTTGCCCTTCATAAAAATTATTACAATTACGAATGGACTTGGGCCGCCGATGTGGTTGGCGAATTTTATGGGAAAAGCATCAGCCAATTTACCACACAGGATGTGATTGTTGTTGTTGAAAAATGGAAGGAGAGTGTGCTCGGAATTGACCGGTTATTATATGAAGATGCCAAAAAAGAATTTTCCATGGCCAAAATGACCGGGTTTGGCGTTGACGGGGAGAATGGCGCCCGTGAGCTGGATTTTGCCCAGGTTCGGGGCGAATTCGAAAAAAATGATACGGTAAAAGCCATTCAGGTGCACATGCAAAATAAGGAAGCGCTTGGCAACGAACTCATTCAGCGAATGAAACAAACAAAAAGTTCACCGGTTACAGTAAATTAATACAATATTTTTTCCGAACTCGGAACCCGGAACCCGTTCAGTGAGCCCCAATATTTGGGAGGTCAACGAACCAAATATTGTTGGGCGAACTAATCCCGCGCAGCGGGGAAACCTGAAACCTGAAACCTGAAACCTGGAACTTGAAACTTTAAACTTTTAACATTCAACTCATATGTGTGGAATAGTAGGATACATTGGAAACAAAGAAGCATACCCCATTCTGATTAGCGGATTGAAAAAACTGGAATACCGCGGATACGACTCGGCAGGCGTGGCTTTGCTTAACGGCAGCCTCAACGTGTTTAAAAAAATGGGCAAAGTTGTCGGATTGGAAAATTTTGTGGCTGGTGAAAATGCCGGCGGAAACGTTGGAATTGGCCACACGCGCTGGGCTACCCATGGCGAACCCAGCGATGCAAATGCCCATCCTCACCAGTCTATGAACGGGCATTTTTCGATTGTTCACAATGGAATCATTGAAAACTACATGCAGTTAAAAACCGATTTGATAACACATGGATTTCAGTTTTCCAGTGAAACTGATACCGAAGTGCTGGCCAACCTGATAGAATATTTTTATAACCAGAACGAGGAAGTTTCGGCAGAAATGGCTGTTCAACTGGCCCTTTCGAAAGTAGTTGGCGCTTACGGAATTGCCGTGTTGTGCCGCGATGAAAAAGATAAACTGATTGTTGCCCGCAAAGGAAGTCCGCTGGTGGTGGGGCTTGGAAACGGAGAATATTTTGTGGCCAGCGATGCTTCGCCCATTGCCGAATTTACCAGCCATGTGGTTTACCTGAACGACAATGACATGGCCATACTTCAGAAAAATAATTTTACCCTGAAAAATATTGAAAACAGTCCGGTTTCGCTCACCATTTCAAATCTTGATATGAAAATTGGGGAGATGGAAAAAGGCGATTTCGAACATTTTATGCTGAAGGAAATTTATGAGCAACCGCAAACCATTGAAGAAACGTTTAAAGGCCGTTTAAAACCTGAATATTCCGACATCGTGCTGGGCGGGCTGCTTCATGTTTTTCCCCGTGTGGCAGAAGCCGAACGGATTGTGATTATCGGGTGCGGAACTTCGTGGCATGCAGCCCTGATTGCCGAATACATGCTGGAAGAATTTGCGCAAATTCCTGTGGAGGTAGAATACGCCTCAGAGTTTCGTTACCGAAAACCGGTGCTGGGAAAAAAGGATGTGGTGTTGCTAATCAGCCAGAGTGGCGAAACAGCCGACACGCTGGCTGCTTTGCGGCTGGCCCGGGAAAAGGGCGCACTGGTTTTGGGAATTTGCAACGTGGTGGGTTCCACTTTGTCGCGCGAAACCGAAGCGGGAGTTTATACCCATGCAGGCGTTGAAGTTGGTGTGGCTTCAACCAAAGCATTTACCGCCCAGGTAACAGTTTTAACTCTTTTTGCCCTCAAACTGGCCAAAACAAAAGGCACCATTTCTTCCGCCGAGTACAGCGAGCTGGTAAAAGAACTGGCTGAAATTCCGGAAAAAGGAAGGACGATTCTTCAAAACAACGAACAGATAAAAAAAGTGGCCGAAAAGTATAAAGATGCTGTAAATGCGCTCTATCTGGGCCGCGGGTATTTGTTCCCGGTGGCGCTGGAAGGGGCGTTGAAGCTGAAGGAGATTTCATATATTCATGCTGAAGGTTACGCTGCCGGCGAAATGAAACACGGACCTATTGCCCTGGTGGACGACAACCTGCCTGTTGTGGTGGTGGCGCCCCGCGATGTCTGGTACGAGAAAATTGTGAGCAACATTCAGGAGGTAAAAGCCCGGATGGGAAATGTAATTGCCATTGTTAGCGAAGGGGATGACGGATTGAAAGAACTGGCAAACGATATTATCGAAATTCCGCGTTCGCACCCGGCGCTGGCGCCATTGCTTGCTGTAATCCCGCTGCAACTGCTGGCTTACCACATTGCCGTTTTGCGGGGTTGCAACGTTGATCAGCCCCGGAACCTGGCCAAATCGGTTACCGTGGAATAACCGGAAGTTGGCGTATTGATTTTTTTTCCTGGATGCCACCCGGAACGTAGTCGAAGCGTGTAATTTCTGCTTTTGCAAAACAAATTCAGGGAATTATTTGATTTTCCGGTTCACCTTCCCCCAAGCGGTGGTAAACGAATAAAACCAAACAGTTGTCGATTAGATTTTTATTACCTTTCACAAAAAATTAGTTTTAACCACTATTTGGCCATTGAATTCAAAACCGTGTGAAAATGAAGTAAATGGGATTAGGTAAAATAAAACTGAATAAAGCCCTGTACATTGTAATTGCATCTGCTGTTGCCATTGCCATTTTTTCGTTTACCATTGGCCGCGAGTTGTACGAAGGTCGCACTCAAAGCCTCACTTCCTTCGGATTGGTTCACTTTTCGGGTTACCTGTTTTTTCTTCTCATGCCGGTTGAAATGGCTTTTGTCTATTACCTTTCCTATTACCGCGAAACGGAATTGATTTGGGTTGCCATTGTTACAGCAGTAACGGCACAGTTTATCGATTATATTATCGGGCTGTTTTTCAGCCTGCAATCGCTAACCAGGCTGGTGGGCGAAAAACGAATTATGAAAGCTGAACGGTACATTCAGAAGTACGGAAACCTCACCATTTTTGTGTTCAATTTTTTCCCGTTATCGTCGCCCGTAATTGCCCTGGCAGCGGGGTTATTAAAATACCGGTTTAAAGATTTTGTTATTTTCAGTGTACTCGGACTGTTTCTGAAATACTTGGCACTGAGTTTAATTTTTTAACCGGATGGAGTTTTGCGAAAATTGTCCCTCGGGTATTCCTGACGACTTGGCGAACCGTCCCGAGTAACCGGATTGGTGAGAGAGGTGCTCCCTGCCAGCGTTTGCTGGTGGGGCGGGCTATTCGATTGGGTGTAGTTGTTTTTTTAATCTGCTTTTTCAAATGTGTCTCTCCATTGATTATCAGTCGGTTCATATTTTTGTTGTAATTCATATCGATATACTTTGCCACCACCCAAAGAAGAATATTCTATTATTATGGTTCTGGTCAAATTAGGTTTTTCAGAATCTGGTCGGCTCATAATTTTATCGAAATCATTTTTCCCAATTGAAAAAGACCATTCAGAAGACTCATCTGGAAATCTAACAATATTATTTAATGTATGAGTAAATAATTTATCAGATTTATAATTAACTTCTACATTGAGACTAATTATCCTTGCTGGAGTATTTTTAACTCTAAAGCCAATCCGAAAAGGAATTGGAATAATTGTTTTTTTCTCAGCATCAATTACTCCATAGTTAGAAGCCCAGACATATGGCCTACTGCTTTTTATAAATTCTTGTCTTGTCCAATAAAGAGAAATAAACGATGTTATTAATGCTATAATAGCAATGGAAATTGGTATCCATTCATTATACCATGGATTATTGGGCCAATTTTCAATGAATACTTTTGAAGTCTCGATATCCATAAGAATATTTTATATGATTTATCAATATGTTGCTTGCATTGTCTTTCTTCAATTACACCCAACTTTTTTGTCTGTTCATATTTTTCGAATCCACTGAACAATATTTGTTGGAAAGGTTCATGTTTTGGTTTTTAGGTTTTAAAAATAGTAATCTTTTGCTAAAAAAACACATCGGCACAACAGAAACACCCTGGTTTTTTTCGCCGGAGCATGAAAAACCTAAAAACAGCTAACTTGCTGTGCCACAATATCCGCCAACGCCATGGGCATGATATTGTTTGGCGTTTCTGACGTCCCCACGGCATGGGCATGACTTTGGCAAGAAACTCTGTGTTTTCTAAAGGGAACCGTTCTTTTTCGGAGAGAACGGTTCCTTTCAACCCCAAAATCTATATTTTAATCCTACCGAAAGTGAAAATCCATAATGTTTTCTTGCGGAGTCGTCAAAACGGTCAAAATAATCGGAATTAAAATAATTTGTCAAACTTTGGTTATAATAAAAAGGACTCATCGCTGGGTGCTGCACGCCGCTCAGAGTCCTTTTATTGGCAACCGGCCTTAATCAATAGTTTCAATAAATTGTTTAGCGGTCATTACCGGAATTTTTGAACCTTTAAAATCTTTTAAATTCCTGGTAATAATCAATTCCTGTCCGTTTTCAATGGCTGTAAAATATTGAAGTCCATCCTCAAAATCTGAGAATGTATCGTCGTTCAAAGCTAATCCAACAATTTTATCATCTAACGGTAAAATTGTCATTATCAATCTGAGTTTTCTTAATATTGATTTCGCTTTGTTCGAATCCATTTGTCTCAATAACGCATAACTGGTATTGGCAAAAGTTAAAGATGATACAGATAATTCAATTTGTTTTTTGTCTGCCAGTGAAAACAGAGTTGCTGCTTTTTCAAAAAATGGTTCTCTCCTTGATAATAAATCAATCACAATGTTTGTATCAACGAATAATTTTTTCATTTGTACTTTTCTTCCAAATAGTCACGATACTCTTTTTTGTAATCAAAATCAGCAGGCAAATCAATCACACCGCTTAAACTCTCAACAAGAGGAGTAATGGAGAATTTTTTCTCCTTTTCATTTTGTTTTGTTATGCTGTCAAGATAAGATTCAATCATTTTTGAAAGGCTGATTTTATGACTTCGGGCATAAATTTTAGCTCTTTCAATAACATTGTCATTTAATCTTAAAGTTAATTTGGTTTCCATAATCTGAAAATTATATTACGTACAAATATAATAATTCAATACGTCACTTGCAATATTTTTGATCTCCCTAAATACCGCTGATGTTTGGTGCAAGTTGCGAAGCATACATTTAGTAATTTCCATTGGTGCTGTATCTTAATCCTTTGTGAAAAACTTATAGCCCAGCGTCAATCCAATTGCCCTGTTTTTAGCTGTAATTGAATTCATTTGCGAAATATTTGCCAACCCGTAACTGTAATGCAGTTTTAAAACAATATTTTGAATTTCCACCCCGGCCCCGGCCTGTAACCCATAATCCGGTCTTTTCCAGTTGCTATCCTTTCCAAACTGGTTTTTGAAAGTTTTTCTTTCAGAAGTTTCTTTTTCCCAGTTATAAATACTTATCTTTTATAATAATCAAAATTAATTTCCGGATATTTTTTTCTCACCCAATCAGGGGCATCGGACAAGTTGTAATTTGTAGGATAATCATATGACCAATTTGTAATTTTCAATCCAGATTCCAGAATAGATTCTCGGGGAGAAAATACCTCAATATACATTTCGTTTCCAAAAATGTTTAAAGGAAATCCTCTTTTATGTATAATTGGTAAAGCCTTTGCCGTTTCTTCAACAAAATTGCCTGTGTGAACTTCTGGTTGCCGAAAAAGGTAAGGTCCACCAATGGAGTCATGAAAATTTGAATGCGCACACAAATAGTCCCCGGTTTTAAAATCTAAGTTATTTAGAAAAACTCCAAGGCCGAAAGCAGTTGGTGAAGTTATTTTGTATAGCCAAATATTTCCTTCCTTTATTTTAATTTTAGTGGCAACTTCAAAGAAATTAATTATCGTGTCTTTCGCAAAGCCACCCACTCTTGTTAAGTTTGGATTACGCTTTTCGTTTTCCGGATTCAAATATTTTATGTTATTAACCCAAAAAAGAGAATCGTTATTAAAAGCAGGAAGTTGCAGGGTATTTATTTTATTCTCTGCTTTTAAACTATCGATTAGCGAGTAGATGTACGAAAAGGAAATTACATTGTCGTAGTTATCGTATCGAAGCTGGCCAAATGCATTAACTGATAGCAAAAGAATCAGCGTTTTTAAAATTAAAATACGATTCATAATTCTGACTTTTTTAACGGTTGGTGCGCATTGACCCATGTTTTTAAAAGGATGGAAAATCCCTCGCTTTCTGAACTTTTAAAAAGGCTGAAAATTTTTTCCTGTGAGTTCCTCTGTTCGGATTTCAACATAGACTTTTGGTTTTTTCCTTTTTTTAAAAATTACGGGAGCTAAATTAGGAATTGCCGCGGGGAAAAACAAGAACAAACAGATTTTTTGATTAGTTGGTGGTTTGGCGACCCAGGAGAAAAGAACAATTTGTGGCGAGCTGGTTTAGCGGCCATTTGCCCGGATATGTGCATAAAGTTTACTGTTCAATAAATTTAATGGTTTCTTTTATTGGCCTGGTGGAGTCACTTCCAATCCAAAACATGTGCCCCCATTCGTTATCCAATTCAATGAGTTTGGAATTTTTAATCATCGTGCTTGCATATTCAGCATGTTCAAATGAAACGCTGTTATCGTTTTTGCTGTGAATAATCAGTGTCGGGCATTTAATTTTTGAAATTAAATCTCCCTCAATATCATGTTCAATATCGCACATAAAACCAGATTTTGAATGGTAATGTTTAAATGTGGTTATCAATTCTTTTATGTCACTTTTTGCCAGTTTGTGTGGTCTTTTTTTCGAAAACTGCGGGTAAAAATTACTGGCAATCGCACCTGGAAATATTCCTGAAAAAAACCGCATCATTCCCCATACAAAACTTTCTGTTTTTGGATTAAACAGCATTTTAGCTGTTTTGTAAATCTTTCCGTTTTTATCCAACCATTTTTTTGTTACGGCAGAAGCTAAAATCAGTTTTTCCACTCTTTCCGGGTAATTACCAGCCATTTCAATTCCTGTTAATCCGCCTGCCGAAACAGCATAAACAATAAACTTATTTAGCCCTAATTGTTCTGCCAGGGAAATTATCAGTTCCGCAGCCTCTTTGGGTGAATTATTGTTTAGTAAAGGAGTATTGCCATATCCCGGGCGCGAAGGCGTAATCAATTGAAATCTGGCTGGGTCGAATCCTTTATGAAAAAGAGTCTCCCGACAGTTTGAGTGACCGCCATGCAAAAACAATACTGGTTTTCCATTTCCTTTTACAGCATATTCAATTTGTCCGTATTTTGTTGTAATCGTTTCTGTTTTCATTACAATTCCACCTCCACTTCTTTTTGATCAGAAAACAGTTTCAGCACCCCGCTGGCATGGCGGTAGTAGTGTCCGCGCAGGTCTTTGGAATAGGTATCGAGAATTTCCCTGCCAAGGCCGTTCAGGTCGCCAACCCTGAAAAGCGCCCGGCCCAGCATAAGCTCCCGCAGCGAGTTGTTCCGGGTGGAGGTGTCATTCCGATCGGCCGGAGCAAGTCTTTTTGCGGTTTCAATATCAGTCATGGCATGTCCCCGCACTCCGTCCATGTTCAGCAATCGGAATAATACTTCGGAACCTTCCCTGCTGGCGATGGTTTCGAGGGCAATGGCTACGGCATGAAAATGTGAAAATTCACTTTCCGGAGTAAGCATACCTGCCAGCCTTACAATGGAGGGAACGGCTTCCACTTTTTGGGTCCGCCCGAGTGCAATAATCAGGCTGTCGAGGTAACTCAGGCTTCTTCCGAACTGTCCCATTCCCCTGAAGTTCCAGCCTTCGTCCCACTCATCGTATGCATCGATGGCATCAATCAGTTCTTTCCAACCGGCAGGGTTACCCAGCATTCCAAGTATCCGGGCATAAACCAGTCTGTGTTCTTTGTTTTGGCTCAAATGGAAAAAATCTTCCATAACAGGAATGGCTCTTTCTTTATCCCACAAAAGGATTTCAAGCCCTTCGAGATCATTCACTACTTTTTTGGCGGCATCCTGAATTTGTTCCATGGAAGGAGGATAATTATCGGTGTAATTATCCGCACCCTCGGGCAGGCTTTTTATTTCCACCAGTTGTTTTTGCAGCCATTTCAAATCGATGTGCCTGATCATTTGGTTATTGTCGGCAGCCAACGCAGCCGCCCAACCCATGGAGAATCCCTGGTTTTGCAGGCAGGGCTGCATGCGGATTACCGGCATGGCATCGCGGTGGGCACTGGCGCCCAAACCGGTGACGGCAATTCCTTCGAGACCTTTGGGCAACAAAGCACGAAAAGGCACCAGTGCCGTAATGTGTTTGGTTCTTTCATCGGGCCACCTGAGTGAAAAGAACGGGTCTTCGGTGTACCCGTGTGTATCAAACGAACTCTGGTGAATGGAGAACGTATCGGGATAGGTTCGTTGGTTGTAAACATCCAGCACCGAAACCGTATAATCACCGATCATTCTGCGGCGCTCGCGGGTTTGCGGAAGTTTGCCCAAATCGTACTCGTTTGCAAATTTATCTTTGGCAACAATAAAGGTACGCCACACATCGAGCATATCTGTATCGCTGGTAAAAGTCCAGTCGGTATTGTTGTAATGGTCGTTTGGGTTTTTAAAAGGCATTCCGGCCCCCTGAACAGCCACCGACAATCCATCGGTATATTCGTAGGCTGCGCCTGCTGCAATGGCAATGTCGGCGCTTCCGGTAGAGTCGATAACCGTGTGGCCCAGTACAATCCCTTTTCCGGCAGGTGTTGCAACCACCACTCCTTTTACGGTTCCTTCGTGCACATAAGCGCCGATACCGAGTACGCCAAACCATATTTCACCGCCTGAATCGCGAATTTCCCGCCGATAATATTCAGTTTTCCAGTCGAAAACCCACTCGTCGAGCCGTTCTTTCTGACGGGGATGGTCGCCGCCGGTGGCACGAACTCCCCAGTCCACCTCCAGCGTGTAACCTTCGCGGTATCCGTCCCAGTAGCGTCCAATCATTCCCATGGTTCCCATACCGCCCAGTCCGTGCAGGTATTCCAGCACCAGTGTTTTGGCTCCGTGCCGTGATGCTCCCACACCAGCCGGCGCTCCGGCAGTTCCTCCGCCCAGCACCACCACATCGAAACTTCCCAGAACAGGAAGTGTGGTTTCTTCCGACGGTAAATCACCGAGATTAAACGAGGGTCGCAGTCCTTCCAGAATTTCACCCACATCACCGGGAAAAGACTCTCCTTCAATAATACCTTTAACATGGAATTCTTTTGCAAGAACAATGCTTTCGGCCATTTCTGCTGCTGCCCGGCCAATTCGTTCTCCCATGTGAATGAGCAAACCGGGTTGTAAAAGTTCAGAAACAGCATCCCGGTGCACATCCGCAATTCCGCTTAGCACAAATAGCCGTTCGGTATTTTTTGGCTGGAACGAACCGATTTTGATGCGTGCTTCATCCAAAGCCGGTTGGTTCCACTTTTCCTTTCCGGTAATGAAATCAGGCGGTACCTGGAAAAGCAGGTCGCCGGCATCCACTTGTCCGGGGTCCCAGATCAGGTCGCGCGCTTCATGTTCTGCCTTGCAAAACGATTCCCATGAATCGTTTTGCATATCCAGCAACAAGGTATATTCCAGCGCTTCGTAGGTTTTATCCTTAAAAACAACCGGTTCAGGAAGCTTTCTTACTTTAGCACCAGGAATGGTTTTGGGTTGATTTCCAACCACAATGTAGCGAAACTCCTGTTTCCCTGCCGGATATTCAGAAAAATCAGCTCCGGCCATACGCGTAACCAGTCCGCGCGGAGTTGCGTCAATAACTACTTTAGCCTTAATCGCCTGACGGCCCGAACGGTTTGAAATAATTACTCCGGCCGGGTGGCCTTCACTGTCATGCACTAAATCGGTGACATAACTTGAATAAAGGAAGTCCACCTCGTTTTCAATAAGTTCGTTGTCGAGTGTTTTTTTAACGTGCATGGGTGTGGGTAACCCGGCACCGAATATTTTTTCGCCCAGCTCAGTGGCGGTTGCTTTTTCATGTTCAGCCCAAAGCCGATAGGTTCCGCAAATATCTTCCCCCAAATAGGGATTCGGCGCAGCCAGAAAAACCGAAGCCCCCTGTTTTGCGGCTGCCGTGGCCGCTGCCACTGCGGCGGAAGATCCACCAACTATCAACACATCCACATCGTAGGCTACTGGAATTCTGCGTTCCGATTGAAAACCATATTTATAGTTGTTTTGACTGACTGAATTTCCAAAGGCAAACGCGCCGGAGGTCATCAAAAATGTTGAACCTGCTGCTGTGGTTTTTATAAAGTTGCGTCGTTTCATCATGATTTGTATTTTATCTGTTAATGGCTGAAGCTGTTTTTATCTCTAATTTTGGTAGTCACCGGGCTAAAGCCGCGGTGTAAAATGCCAGAACCTGAGACGCGGTTCAAAATAATTTTTTTTTTACACCGGAGCTTTAGCCCGGTGGTTTGCCACTTTGATTTTTTATTGGCTTTAGCGTTTAATTTTATCCTCCAAAGTCAATACTTGTCCCTTCTCAATGAGAACACTTTTCAGTTTTTCATATTCCACATCCTGCACCGCGATGTTTTCGTCGATGGCCATACATGCGGCAACGGCTGCCGATTGTCCCAGAATCATAAACACGGGTTCCATACGAATGGAGCCAAATGCGATGTGGCTGGCCGATGCACAGACTGGAACCACCAGGTTTTGGCACTCTTCCTTTTTGGGAATCAGAGCACCGTAAGCAATTTCGTAAGGACCGGGAAGCGGAACGCCAATATCGCCTTCGTTGTGCACGTGGCCGTTTTCATCCACATAGCGCTGCACGTTGTGTGAGTCGATGGTGTAGGAACCCATTCCAACCGATTCGGGCGTGGGCCTGCGTTTCAAAAGTTCATTTTCGGTCATTACAAAATGGCCAATCATGCGACGGGCTTCGCGAATATACATTTGATGCGGCCAGTTCCCGTTGTCGGTGAACTCGTCTTTTGCCAGTCCCCATGTTTGCATTTCGGTCTGAATTTCTTCCGGCACGCGTGGGTCGTTGGCCACAAACCAAAGCAGGCCTTTCTGGTAGGTTTCGTGTTCTTTTATAATTTCTTTTCGGCGTTCGTAACTGGCTTCGGGGTAATCGTAATTCATACCGATGTTGTCGCTGCTGAACGGGCCATGGTTGTTGGTGTCGGTTTTGCGGTTGGGAATGGCGTCAAACTTCCCGAACCACCTGCGCCAGCCTGCATCGAAAATACGCACCAGCAATTCATATTGTGTAGAATCATAACCCTCTGGTTTCGGAAAAGGAATACGGTTTTCGGGATGGTTGGTCATACAAGTACGGAAGCAATAGGCCTGCACGCGGTGGTCGCCCTGTCCTTTTTCTCCGGGATGATCGGGACTGATGCGTGGTAACAATCCGCTGGAAGGATCACCGGGAGTCCAGTAAGGATCAATAGGTTCATCAACTGCCTTAAAATGGTGATGGTGATGATAAACACCAGTTTGCACACCGTTCCATTCTTCGCCATATACATCGTTTCCTTCCCGGCCCACGTGGTAACCCACCCCGGCAGTAGCCAGCAAATCGCCTTCGTAGGTGGCATCCATAAACATCTTCCCCCTAAATGTTTTGCCCGAAAGCGTAGTGATGGACGTAATTTTTCCGTTGGTTTTTTCCACGCCGTTTTCCCGGTCGAGCCATTCGTCTCGATACAATTCAATGTTGTTCTCCTGAATCAGTTCCTCGAAAACCTGTTCGGCAATGTGCGGTTCAAAAATCCACATGGTGCGCATGTCGCCGTCAATCGCAGGTGTTCCCTGTCCGGTATTTCCGTATTCTTCTTTTTTCATCCATTTCCAGGCTTCGTCCTGCTGGTAATGGTTGTAAACCCGGTGATAAAAATTCCGGGCCAGTCCGCCAATGGTTTCCTTTTTGCCGGTGTCGGTCCAGCCGAGCCCGCCGGCAGTGAGACCGCCGAGGTGGATGTCGGGCGAAACCATAATCACCGATTTCCCTGACTGTGCCACCTCAACGGCAGCAATCACAGCGGCGGAAGTTCCTCCGTAAATAATGACATCGGCTTCATACACATTGGGTTGAGGTTTTTGACATCCGGTAAATGCAACTGCAAGCAGCAAGATGCTTAAAATTCCGGTGGTTACGAATCGGGTAAAAAGTTTTGTTTTCATTTTGAATGAATTAGTAATTGTTAAGGAAATTTTTGAAATATACGTTTTTCATATAGGTTTAAAAATGCGGCTAAAGCCAATTCATTCAGTTGTTTAATTAATCCGTCAGTTAAAACTGACGGCAATGCAAGTACAAGAGAGCTAATTGTATTGCCGTTCACTTCAGTGAACGGATTTTTGGATTGCAATTGTTTTTGAGGTTTTAACCTCATTTTATAATTTTTAATCATTTCTGAAAGGATTTCTGAAATCGTTTTTATTTCGGTTCATGTGCAAGAATTTGCTTGTCTTTCAGTAAACGGGTTTTCAGGATATTGTAATCCAGTGAATGTACATCCGCTCCGTTTTCTATGGCCAAAGCTGCAGCGGTGGCTGCCGACTGCCCCAAAATCATAAACACCGGTTCCATGCGGATGGAGCCGAATGCAATGTGTGTTGAACTCACGCAAACCGGTACCAAAAGGTTGTTGCATTCTCCCTTTTTTGGGATGATGGAACGGTAACTGATGGGGTAGGGAGAAAATCCGTGTGCTTCCACATTGCCTTCGTTTTGAACATAGCCGTTGGCATCAACATAGCGTTGCACCTGGTGTGAATCCATTCCGTAAGCTGCCAGACTGATTGGATCTTCGGCCACCTCCAATCCTTCGCAATTGTGTTGAGTCATTACATAATCGCTTATCATTCGTCGGGCCTCGCGGATATACAACTGCTGCTGCCAGCCGTCTTCCCGTTCATATTCATCTTTACAGGTTCCCCATTTGGAAACCACATTTCTGACTTTTTCCGGAATGCGCGGATGGTAAGCCAGTGTCCACATCAATCCCTGCTGATACCTGCGATGTCGTTCAATAATATTTTCACGTTCTTTATAGCTGGCTTCGGGATAATCCCAGTTTTGCCCAATAAAATCAGTGGAGAAACCTTTCTGGTTGTTGGTGTCGGTTTTTCGGTTAGGCATTTTTGAATTGATCCATGGCACAAGTGGATCGCCATAAGAATACATCTCCTCAATCGGGCCATCAGCAGCTTCATAATTCCGGAACAGCAGTTCGTATTCCAGCTCGTTGTACCCGTCGGGTTTTTTAAATGGAATGCGGTTTTCTGGGTGGTCGGTCAGGGTCATTCTGAAACAATAAGCCTGAATTCCTTTGTCGCCATGCCCGTCAATTCCGGGACCTCCTTCTACAATAAACGGGAGCAATCCGCTGGAAGGATCTCCTTTTACAACGTAAGGATCAACGCCATCAATAAAATTGTGGTGATGAGAATTGAGGGAGATGGTTCTTTTCAAGGTCATCCCGATATCATTGGCCTGAACGCCGTTCAGCGTTTCGCCATATTCTTTGTTTGATTCCCGCCCATACGTATAAGTTACACCGGCAGTTGCCATCAAATCGCCTTCGTAAGTGGCATCAATGAACATTTTTCCGCGGTATTTTTCACCGCTTTCCATTTCAATTTCAACAATTTTTTGCCCCTGCTTTTTAACGCCGTTTTCCCGGTTTATTTGTTGTTTATAAACCACATCAATTTTTTCGGGAGCCATCATTTCTTCATAAACTTTTAACGCAGTCGAAGGCTCAAAAGTCCACATGGCATCTTCTCCTTCGGCAGTCCGGGTTTGACCGCCATCGCGATAATCAGAACTCGTTTGCCATTTCCAATTGGCCGGATTGTCGTAGTACTTTTTAATATTCTGATAAAATTCGCGTGAAATTCCGCCAATGGCCTGTTTGTTGCCAATATCGGTTTGCCCAAGTCCTCCGGTGGTTAATCCGCCTATACGTGACGAAGGCTCAACGACAAGCACCGATTTTCCCATTCGCGAACTTTGAATAGCTGATGCAATTCCGGCTGAAGTTCCGCCGTAAATCACAATATCGTATTCTAGGGTTTGACTTTTGGCATCAAATTGAATGGTTGAAAAAAAGATGAGGGTTAAAATGATACCCAGAAAATTTTTTATTGAAAGCATAGCATTTTAATTAAGTGTTATGAATTGATTTTAAATTCCTTTCATTTCTGAACCAGATGATGAAAAGAATTAATGAGAGAACTGTAATTCCAATCCCCACTGAATAGGAAATCTCTTTCGAAAGATGAAATCCCTCAGGAGCGAGGAAAAGATAAGTAGAAACGACTGCCGTCATGAACAGGGCAGGAATGAAGGTAATCCAGTAATTCTTTTTGTATTTCACCAGGTAAACCGTGATAGTCCAAAGCACAACCGTTGCCAGGGTTTGGTTCGACCAGGCAAAATACCGCCAGATAACATCAAAGTTGATTTGCGTAAGGAAGAACCCGACGGCAAATAACGGAATGCTGATGTACAGCCGGTTTTTCATGGGGCCCTGTTTCAGGTTGAGGAAGTCAGCCACAATCAGCCGGGCACTTCGGAAAGCAGTGTCGCCCGAGGTGATTGGCGCTGCCACCACACCAAGAATGGCCAGGAATGCCCCGAATTTTCCAAGCAGCACGTTGGCCGATTCGTTTACCACCCAGGCTGCATTTCCCTGGTGTTCAACCATAATTTCATTCAATTCGCGAATTCCGCCAAAAAAACTCATGCTAATGGTGGCCCAAATCATGGCAACCACCGCTTCGGTAATCATGGCGCCGTAAAAAATCCGGCGACCCAGTTTTTCGTTTTTCATACAACGGGCCATCAGTGGCGACTGTGTGGCATGGAACCCCGAAATGGCACCGCAGGCAATGGTAATAAACAACATGGGGAAAATGGGAAAATCATCGGATTGAGTGTGAAAATTTTTGAAATTGTCTAAAGAAAGTTCAGGAATGTGGTACCCCTGAGCAAACAAAGCGATAATTAAGCTCACGGCCATAAAAACCAGGGCAAATCCGAAAACAGGATAAACACGGCCAATCACTTTGTTAATGGGCAACAGGGTTGAAAGAATGTAATAGCCAAAAACCACCCACACCCAGAAAGTCATGGTGGCATAATCGGGTGTTAGGCCAGCCAAAATTTTTGCCGGACCTAAAATAAATACGGCTCCTACAATGACCATTAAAAAAACTGTAAAACCCCGCATAATTTGTTTGGTTGTGAGGCCCAGATAAATTCCCACAATTTCGGTAATGCTGAGGCCATTGTGTTTTATGGAAAGCATCCCGGAAAAATAGTCGTGAACAGCACCGGCAAACACCGAGCCCAGGATAATCCAAAGGTAGGCCACCGGTCCCCACATGGCGCCTGCAACCGCCCCGAAAATTGGACCTAATCCGGCAATATTCAGGAACTGAATGAGAAACACGCGCCACCAGGGCATAGGCATGTAATCCACGCCGTCGGTCATGGTAATTGCCGGGGTTGGCCTGTTTCCATCGGCCCCAAACACCCGCTCAATGTATTTGGAATAAACAAAATACCCTATTAATAAAATAATGATAGAAATAAGAAGTGTAACCATAATTCAATTTTAATGCTAAATATAATGGGTATAAATTTATTCTTTTAATATTTGATTTGCATGCCGGACAAACAATCCCCGCATATCGTTTTGATAAGATTTAATAATGTTTTCCCCTATTTTGTTGTAATCTCCGCAGTTATACAAAGCACGGGCTAAAATAATTTCGCGCAACGCTCTTGTTCTTTTTGGGTAAGAGGAGTTTTTTACCGGGTTTGGGCCTTTGCCGTTATTATCCAGTTCAGTAAGGGCATCATTCAGATTAAGCATGGCATGACCTTGCATGCCCGGTTTTTGTAAAAGTTTGGCAAGCGGTTCGGCCGCAGATTGATCTGCAATTTTTTCCAGTACCAAAGCAAGCGATCTGTGATGCGATAAGGTAACTCCCGAATCCAGTTTTTCAGTCAGTTCAAGAAGTTTTGGCAGGGCCAAATTATCTCCGCTGTAACCAAGTGCCAGAATTACCGCATCAATGGGAGTTGGAAGGTGAGCGTAATCAGCCATCGAACCCTGAAAAATTTTTTCATCCCAGCCGGAGAAGTTTTCCAATTCAGCCAGAAGAGTGGGGATTCCGTCTTTTTCTCCGCACATGCCCAATACCTGCGCGTAAAGAAGTTTGCTTCTTCCTGTGGATTTTGCATATTCAGTTTTCAGAAGGGGTAATGCTTTTTCTTTATGCGAAAGAATTATTGCCAGTGGTTTTCCTGCGGTTTCCGGATTTGTGGCTTGTCCGTATGACTGAATGGCCTGGTAGATTTTTTCATCAGAAACAGGGAAGGAATCTTCGAGATGTAAAACAGAATCGGCTACATTTCCTTTTTCCACCAGAATTTTTTGTAACTCTTTAATATTTATGTTTCTTGGATGAACCTCGTTGGTAACAGCCAGCATTGCTGCCACACCTGCAGCATATCCCTGGTTGGCCAAATCAAGCTGCATGCGAATCAAGGCAGAAGCATCTCTTTCCATGCTGATTCCGAGCCCGGTAACCAAAATGCCATCCAGTTTTTTGGGCAGAAGACTCCGGTACGGCGTAAAACAAACACCTCCAGGGGCAGGTTGATTTAGTTTCTTCGAAATACTGTCGTGTGGTAATAGTGCAAAGTATGGTGAGCTGGGGTATCCGTGAGAATCATAAGAACTGCTTGAGATTACAATAGCATCAGGAAATGTCCTTCCTGAAACCTGGTCGAGATAATTAATAACATAATCGCCGACTATTCTTTTTCTTTCCCGGTTTTGAATAATGGGAACGGCATCATAAATATTTTCTGAAGCTTTGGTTATGTGCACGCTTACAAGGGAACGCCAAACGTCTGTCATATCTGACTCGTCAACAAGCAAATAATCGCTGTTGTAATAATTTCCGGTTAGAGGTCGCGACGAAAAACCGGTACCCTGCAAGGCGATATCGTTATTTTCAATGTCACCGTACATATAATCAGCGCCGGCTGCGATCGCTACTTCGGCACTTCCGGTGGCGTCAATTACCACTTTGGCTGTTACAACACCTCTTCCGCCGGGAGTGCAAACCACTGCACCTTTTACTACACCGTTTTCGGTGTATGCACCGCATCCCAAAACTCCAAGCCAAATATCACCGCCGACTTTTTCTATTTCAGAACGGTACCATTCCATTTTGGGTTCGGCGTTTCCTTCGGGGAAAGGAACTTCTGCTGCAAAACCTATTTCTTGTCCGTGCCAGGGCTTTCCAATTAAACCGAGAGTCCCGATTCCACCTAAACCTTCCAAATATTCAACAACCAGAACTTTCATTCCCCACCATCCTGCTGCAATGGTTGCCGGGGCTCCGGTTGTTCCACCACCGATTACAACCACATCGTAATCAGCCAGAACAGGTATATTCATTTCGGGACAATCTAGTGTTTCGTCCACTATATCTACTGGCCTTAAACCGCGTAAAATTTCTTTAATATCGCCAGTTGAATTTTCTTTGTGAGATGTGTTTTTGAATGAAATATTCTGGGGCATTTCTTTTTGTTTCGCCATTTGGGCAGCTTCCCGGCCAATTTTTTCGGCAATTCCGGTCATAGCTGCCGGTTTTAAAAGCGAATCGGCAACAGTGCGCGGGATATCAGCACAACCACTTAAAATGAACAGATTATTAAAGTCTTTTGTCTGAAAATGTTCTAATACAGAATTCGTATTGATACTCCAGTCATCAGTACTTTTTTTACAAATAATGGGGTCGGGTGGAATATGGAAAAGTGATTCCGATGCCCTGAGTTGACCATGTGTATAGGTTTTTTCTCTGGCGATTTGTTCTGCTTTGGCAAAAGATGGAAATTGAAGATCAGCCATCTGAATTTTCAAGTTGTGTATAATATATTTCGGGTTATCTTTTTCTTCCCCCGGCATTACAACCGTTCGCTGAAAATCCAGTTCCTTGCCGTTCCATTGGTGTGCTTTAGCTCCAGCTATTCGTCCGACCCAGGCACGGTCGGTGGCATCTATGAGGGTTTTGGCAATAATTGCCTGCCTGCCTGCCCTGTTCCCAATAACAATACCAGCCGGTTGATTATTTTCATCCCATAAAATATCTGTAACGTATGAACCAAAAACGAAATCGACATTGGCATTAACCAAAGCTTCACTCAATGTTGCCTTTACTTCCAGTGGATTTGTTCTTAATTTATTTCCAAAAATTTGTTTTTCAATTTGGCTTTTTAGGGTTCTGTCATCTTCTATTTCCAAACGAAGTGTTGCACACAAATCTTCTCCTAAATATGGGCGGGGAGCAACCAAAAATACTTTGGCACCATTTCGCGCTGAAGAAACCGCAGCAGCAACTGCATGTGTTGCACCACCTATAATTACAACATCGACATTTTTAACAATGGGTATATTTCGTGCAGATTGACTTACATACTGATTGGACAAATCCTGGCTGGTACTTGTTTGTATGGAAAAAACAAGAAAGAGGATGGAAAGTATTGTTGAAAAAATGATTCTCATACCTGTGAATTTTCAATTTGTTCTTATAAATATTTTAGAGCAATTAAATACAAAAACGGGTAAATACAAAATTAATATGAAACGATAAATGTTCATACTAAAATGTTCTGAATTATAAAAACTTAGGTCCGTGTCATACTTTTTGCTAAACTCTTTTGTGGCAGATTGGCGCCTTCATCTCTTAATGTAGAAATCAGCATTGATGTGTCTATATCATTTGCCGGCTGACCGGTTTTAATTGACTGAATTGCAGCCGTACCTGCTGCCTGACCCATCATCGAAGCTGCCGGCTGCACCCTTATTGACCCGTGAACTTTTATATCGCTTGAATTGCACCTTCCTGCTACCCATAGATTTGTCCATCCTTTGGGAACTAAAATTGAATACGGTATTCCAAAATATTCTCCCTGTTTCAATCTGCCCGTTTCATTGTATTCCTTTTTGAAACGATTGAATTCTTCCAAGGAATCATTGTACGCATGAATATCAACGGATTTGTTAAATATTCCAATCTGATCAGGAAATTCACGTTTAGAAATGTAATCATCAAAATTTAATTCATACTCTCCAAGAATTCTCCGTGATTCACGGACGCCCATAACAGAAGCGGTTGTAACATGTTCAACATTTTCGAAACCTGGAACATATTTTTTATAAAAAGACAAATATTCTTTTGCTATCTTTCTTCCCAACATCATCCCTTTTGTCAAACTTTCGCACCTTAACGAATTAAGGTTATACACATGTCCGCCATTCAGGTATCCAATTGTATTTCCGACCTGGGACAAGCCCGGTAAATGCCTGTCGGTATGGGTAAAATGTCCATCCTCAATCGCTTTTAATAAAATTGGATGCTCGGTTCCAACTTTTACACTGTTTTCAAAGTCAATGTTTACAAAATAGGAACACAGTGTTGCCGGCATAATATTGGGAGTATCCCTTCCGGCTTCCCTGCAAGTTGCATCACATAAATCTGCCAAAACTGCATCTCCTGTGCAATCAATAAATGTTTTTGAGGGAATAAATTCATATCCTTCAATATTATTAATTATCACACCTTCGATTTTACTATTTTTGTAGTCTGCTTCGGCATCGATTACTTTGGTGAAAAATCGTACTTCAATATCCGCTTCAACAACTTTTTCATCTAAAAGTAATTTGTACCCTTCGGCATTAAAAGGAGTCCAGTGATGATAAGCTTTTGTAAATACCTCAGGTTTTTCCTGAGGGCCGAGAAAACCCCGTTTATACATATCAAAGAGAATTTCCTTCATAAAACCACCGACAAGAAGCTCTTCTCCGTTTGCCATAGGGTCAAAAGCTGTAACCAGCCCCGAAGTTCCCATTCCTCCAAGGCAACCTGTACTTTCGATTAGTAGTACTTTTGCACCAAGTCGTGAACTGCAAACAGCAGCGGCAACTCCTGCCGGACCTCCACCTGCCACAACAACATCGTATTTCTTCGAAACGGGAATTTCTCTTTTTAATAGATAGGTATCCTTTGTGGCTTTTTTTTCAGAACTCTGTGTAGATTTTGGCAGATTCGATAAAAATGTTGCACCAGTAACAGCAATTAAAGTTTTTTCTATTGCTTTTCTACGTGAAACCTTCATTGTAGTAGTTTTTAAAATGAATAAAAAGGGAGACAAAAATCCCGGTAGAATTTCTACCGGGATTTAATCTAACTAAACTAATAACCCGGATTTTGATCATCCTGGTTTATTGCAGGATTGTTATTTATTTCATCTTCCGGAATAGGCCACAAAAGACGTTCAGGAAGAATATTTTTGCCGGCTGCAGTAAATGCCTCTTGCACTTTTCCTGTCCGTTTCAGGTCAAACCATCTTCGCCGTTCAATTAAAAATTCATAAGATCTTTCTTTTAAAACAGCTTCCCTGAATTCAGTTTGGCTCATTCCGGCAGGGTAATCAACAGGCGAAACTGCGGTTGGGTCGTAACCATATGCCCTTCTTTTGATCATATTTAAACGCTCCAAAGCAAGTGCAGATGGATTACCTTCGGCCATAGCAGAAGCTTCGGCGTAAAATAGAAAAGCTTCTGTAAATCTATAAATAGGTACACTATAAAGGCTAATTCCATCGGGATTACTACTGAATTTCTTAAAAAGGATTGGTACGGTTGAAGGTAAGCTTACCCATTCACCATCTTCATTTTGATATTCGGTATATAAATTAAAACTTTTCCTTAGATCATTTTCATCCCAACTGTCTCCAATAAAAGTGTTCATATCAGGAAGCCATGCAAAAAATCCACTTGTTCCATAATGATATGGATATGCTCTTGCTCTGTGAATATAAGTTGGAATAGTTGAACCCTTTGTTTCGGAATGATGCATTGACATAATATCTTCAGAATGCGTATCAACCCTGAACATTTTATAAAAATCATCCGGCTCAGTAACATTAATTAAAGAAAAAGGACCATTGGTTATCACATCATTTGCTTTTTCCGCAGACTGTGTCCAATTCTCAATGGTTAAGTAAACATGGGCCAGCAGCATTTTAGCAGCCCATTTTGATGCACGGCCAGTCTGAGAACCTACTTCGCCTAAACCACTTTCAGCAGCAATGCAATCTGAAATTATTAAATCATACACCTGGCTTTCGGGTGCCCTGGGAGCTTCCAGTGCTGTTAAGTCAATACTTTCAGATGTTTTTAATGGGACCGGTCCCCAGCCTCTTACCAGTTCAAAATAAGCTAATGCCCTGAGAAAGTGCGCTTCAGCAAGAATTCGTGTTTGGACACCAGGATTTATATCAGTAATATTCGGAACATTATCCAGTACTGCGTTTGCACGGTTAATGGCACGATAAAGAGTTGACCAATTTGTTGCAGCACGACCAATATTTGTTTGGTCAAGAATTTGATCCCAAATTGTAATTGGAGCCTGTGAGCCTCTTCCATTTAAATAATCGCCATGCAACTCTATCATCAGGTAATATGTAATTCCATAAAAATCACTTTGCAAACCATTATAGGCTCCGGCAATTGCACCTTCGGCATCGGATTGGTTTTGATAATAATTTGCTTTGGAAACAAAACTTTTTGGAACTTCATCCAGCATGTTTTCGCAAGCTGAAAACAATATTATAGTTAATAATAGTAATGTTATTTTTTTCATGATTCTTTAACTTTTAGATTAAAAACTAAGTTTTAAACCCACTGCATAAACTTTTGCATTAGGATAACCATTCTGGTCAATCCCAATCCATAACCGGTTTGCAACACTCCCGCTGTCCGAACCCCTCGTATTAACTTCCGGGTCAAGTCCCGTATAATTCGTAATGGTGAACAGGTTTGTTCCCGATACATAAACCTGTGCCATATCAAAAAATGATATTCCCAATTTTGAAACGGGCAGGTTATAAGCAAATCTCAGGGATTTTAATCTTAAATAACTGCCGTCTTCTATAAATCTTTCGGATGCCGTAACCTGTGTAGCTGCACTGATTTTTGGGTATTTAGCATTTGGGTCCGGGTTTTCGGGTGTCCAGTAATTACCCATAATTTCTTTTAACTGATTGTTACCCCTTTGGAATGAGTTTAAGTTTGTACCGTTTGTTGCATTGAAAATTTCATTTCCATATACTCCTTCCAGGATAATGTTCAATTCAAAATCTTTGTATTTAAAATCAGATGTAAAACCATAAATAAAATCGGGATGGTAACTTCCAAGAATAACCCTGTCCAACGCATTTATAACGCCATCGGGTTCTCCATCGGGACCACTTACGTCCTGGTATTTAATAAAACCATTTTCATCCAGCCCATCTTCAAGTAATCCGTAAAATGCCCCTAATGGTTCTCCAACTCTTGCAATATTGGTACTTGGCCAGGCGGCTCCTTGTTCAGCACCAAAAATATCACTGTCGCCGGCAATCTCAATTACTTCATTTCTGTTTGCAGAAATTTGTGCAGATGCATTCCAGTTGAATCCCCTTCTTAAAATATCGGCATTCACACTTAATTCAATTCCCTGGTTTTGTATTTCCCCCAGGTTTTGAAGAATTGAACCGAAGCCAACAGATGGAGGAAGCGGAACCGAAGCCAGCAGGTCTTTTGTATTCTTTTTGTAATAATCAAAAACAAACCTTAACCTGTCGTCCAGTATATTTAAATCAAATCCTAAATCCAATTGGCCTGTAGATTCCCATCTTAAGTCGCTGTTTGAAATGCCTGTTGGAACAAATCCAATAACATCAGCCTGATTTGCATAAATAAATTTAACAGAAGATAACCTGTTGAGCGATTGATAAGGACTAAGTGCAGTATTTCCGGTTATTCCATAACTGGCCCTCATTTTAAGGCTGTTTACAACGGTAACATTCTGCATAAATGACTCCTCAGAAACACGCCATGCCAATGCTGCAGACGGGAAATATCCCCATTTATGGTCGGCACCAAAACGTGAAGAACCGTCTGCCCTGATACTTGCTGTTATCATATATTTGTCATTGTATGAGTAATTTACTCTTGAGAGGAAAGACGCCAGGGTCCAGTCAGAATATCCTGAATTGGGGTTACCAATAGTTTCTGCAGCCGACAAATCATAATTCTCAGTGGTGTTATTTGCAAAACCGCTAACTCCTATACTTGAATTGCGAAACATACTGGTTTGGTATGTATAACCACCAACTAAATTCAAATTATGAATTTCATTGAATACTTTTGCGTAAGTTAATGTATTTTCATTCAGGAATGAATTGCTGTATGAGTTACTTACTGATGCAGAACCACGGTCGCTGCTATAAATAATAGGTGTAAAATTATCGCCTAACCCATAATCGTATTGCAACCCCAGAAGTGTTCTGAAAGATAAATCCGGTGTTATTTTAATGTCGAAGGTTGAATTTCCCAAAACACTGTTTGCAAAAGAACGGTTTTTAGCTGATGCGTAAATCAAAGGATTTCGCATGTCTGCTGACCCAAAGTTGTATTCCTGCTCAATTTGGTAGGGCAGGCCATTTTCGTCATAAACAGGTAGTGTAGGAGGAGCTGATGCTGCGGCTGACAATAATCCTTGCCCACGATATCCGTTATCCGAACTGACAAAAAATCGCTCCCTTCTTGATAATTGTATGTTTACGCCCATCGTTAGCCAGTTGTTCATTTCATGATCAAGGTTTAGCCTTGCTGAACCTCGTTTAACTCCCGAATTAATCATTATCCCTTCCTGATCGTAATAATTTCCTGAAAAGGAATACCTGGTTTTTTCGGAACTTCCTGTAAAGGTAACGGTGTGATTATGTATGGGAGATGTTCTGAAAATAACATCCTGCCAATCAGTTCCGGGATTTTCTACCTGATCCGGATTGAAAAAAGGCTCTAACCCCTGGTTTTTTAACCACTCATTGGCAATAATAGCATAGTCTCTTGCCTCGAGTACATCAAACCGGTTAACTTCCTGTTGAATTCCATAAAAGCTGTTTACTTCTATTCTGCTTTTTTGTCCGAGTTTTCCTCTTTTTGATGTAATGAGAACTACCCCATTGGCACCTCTTGAACCATAAATAGCAGTCGCTGAGGCATCTTTTAAAATATCAACTGATTCAATATCGGAAGGGTTAAGAAAGTTTATTCCACCTGTTACAGGAAATCCGTCAACTACATATAATGGCTGGTTGTCACCAATCATTGAGTTCCCACCACGAATACGAACTTCAATTCTTCCGCCGGGAATACCCGAATTTTGAGTAACCCTTACACCGGCAGCCCCAACTTTTAAAGCTTGTTCCATGTTATAAACAGGAACAGATTCAAGTGTTTCTGACTTAACTTGTGACACAGAACCGGTTAAATCCGATTTTTTCATGGTACCGTAACCTATAGCTACCACCTCTTCAATTCCAATTACATCTTCCTGCATTACCATATTAATGCTCGTCTGGTTCCCAATAACCGCCTCCTGTGTCAACATCCCAACAAACGAAAAAACCAGAGTGGCATCCTCGGGAATGTTCGAGAGGGTATATTCACCGGCATTATTGGTTACAGTGCCTTGTGTAGTACCTTTTACCATTACCGTAACACCTGGCAGAGGTTGATTGTTATTGTCGGTTACCCGACCTCTAATAGTCTGTGGTTGCTGACTTACATCGGGAATAATTACAATCAAATTATTCTCGGCAATTTTGTAGGTAATCTTTGATGGATCGAAAAGCTTATCCATGATTTCGTGGATGGTTTCATTTTGAATGTTAAAACCGACCCTGCGTTTCATATCTACAAAGTCTTCATTGTAAAAGAAACGAAACTCACTTTGCTTTTCTATGTCCCAAAGTACCTCTTTTACTGTTTTATTTTTGGATTCAACAGACAGGCGCGTTTGTGAATACACGCTTGCAGACATTTGCAAAACCAAAAATACGCTTAGAAAGAATGTTAGTTTTGTCATAAGTAAAACCTTTTTTATGTCTCGTTTATAAGGATGAGACAGTTCCATAAAAATTTTTTTCATATTTTTGAATCGTTAAGGTTTAAAATGTGTTGCACACATACTACCAATATGTTGCAACATGAATTAACACGGAATTTGGGAGGTCTAACCGGATCTCCCTTTTTTAATTTGATAGTTTTTATCTCATAAGCAAATGTTTAAATTTATCCATTCTTTGTTTATCAGGCATAATATACACCGTTTTTCCTTCAATTAAATATTTAATGGGTGAACTTGAGCAAATGGCATCCAAAACCTGTTCCAGTGTTTCATCTTCAAGCGTACCACCAAATGAGTAATCTTTCAGCAATTCATTATCGAAAATGAAATTTACTGCATACCTGCGCTCAAGTTTTTGGGAAAGCGAACTTAATTTTTCGTTATTAATTAACCATCTTTCATCTTTCCACGAAATAATCGGATCAGGTTCTATGGAGGTGATAATTCTTAGTTCTGATTTTTGTTTGGGTTCTGTTTCATTTTCTGTTGAAGGTTGGTTTTCATCGGCTAAATCAAGGGTTCGGTTTTGTTTTGTAAAAACTGCTTTTTCCTTTCCATTAAGAATCACATCCTCAGCAAGTTTAAATTTGTTGCCCTCCAGCTTTACCGACCCTTCAATCAGGGTGGTTTCAATGGTTTTTTCTTCGGCATAGGCCTTTACATTAAACTGGGTTCCGAGGGCTGTGATGCTGATGTCGCTGGTTTGAACCACAAAGGGAATATCAGGATTTTTTGCGATCTCGAAATAAGCTTCGCCCGAAAGGATCACTTCGCGGTGGGTGTTCCCAAATGTATGTTTGTATGAAAGAGTTGTCCCTGCATTCAACCAGATTTTGCTTCCATCAGACATTTTAATAAAGGACCGAGACCCCAGGGGTGCCACGTATTCTACAAGTAGTTGGGATTGATTTGGTTCAGGTTTCTGACTTAAAAAATAATGGCCAATTCCGCCTAAAACGAATACCAATATAAAAATGGCAGCAATTTTTGTCCATTTTAACCAGATTTGAATTACTGAATTTGAATTTCGGTTTAATTGTACCTCTATTTCTTCCCAGGCTTTTTCAATATCAATTTTGTCATGGTACTTCACGAAGTTTACAGATTGCCAAATATCTGAAAGTTGGTCGAAGAGTAGTTTATTTGCCTCACTTTTTTCGAGCCAGTTACTGAGAATTTTTGAATCTTCAGCAGAGAGATGACCAGAAAAATAATCAATGAGGGCTTTTTTCTCGTTCAACGATATGTTCAAGTTCTTTTCCATTTATTGGTTTCTGTAATTATTGACACAATTTTAAGAGAGAGGTATTACAGGGATTCAAAAAAAATTAGCTAAAAAATGAAAATAAATAAATAAAAGCCGGAAGAATGGCTGCTTTGAGTTTGCATAATGCTCTGAAAATTTGTACTTTAACTGTGTTTTCAGAGATGTTTAGTTTTTTTGCAATTTTTTTGTGTGGTAATCCTTCAACCCGGCTAAGCACAAAAATTTCTTTGCACTGCGCAGGAAGCTGTTCAATAACACCGTTTAATTGTTCTTCCAGTTCTTTAGCAAAAATATTCCCAATTGGATATTCCTCAGAATAAGGATTTTTAAGTTTTATTTCAATAGAAGTGAAATCATCAACCAATGCGATTTTGTTTTTCTCTTTAACGCGTTGCAGGTAATTGATGCATGCGTTATGGACCGATCGGAAAAGGTACCCGGAAAGCGATGAATTCACAGAGATTCTTTCGCGGTTGCCCCAAAAATCGACAAAAAAGTCTTTCACCAGGTCTTCGGCGGTTTCCATTTGTTTGGTGTAATCAAAAGCGTAAACACACAATTTACCGTAGTAAGTTTTAAAAACCAACTCAAAGGATTTATGATTCCCTTTTTTAATGGAATCTATCAAAGCCTTTTCAAGTGAATTCATTAATTTTTCTCTTTATTCCTTAATGGCGAATTTAAATCATTTTCAGGATAGGAATGGCAACCTTGGGTTATTTCCTTTCAAATACTTTTAAACTGATTTTGGCCAGTGCGTTTCCAGTCCCTGTTTCCGAATCCATTGCTGAAATTCTTTCAAGAGTTCAGTTTTCTCCCGAACAACTCGCGGTGGCACTTTTTTCTTTTCGGAAAAAGCAATGAGCGACCCAACCGCTTCGCCTATGCTCCATTCAACCGGGTGCAGACGATAACAACCGTTGGTAATATGCGTGGTGCCAATGTTTTTGTTAGCCGGCAGCAGGTTGTTCATGCGTTCGGGTAATAATGCTCCCAACGGAATCTGAAACGGCAGGGATGCAAAATCAATGTAATTATCGCCGGCACTGCTGGGGTGCAGGTCTATGTGGTAATACCCAATTCCCACGCTGTCGTAAAAATCGGCGGCATTTTTTCCGGCTTCCTCTCCGGCTACGAGTTTGCGGTTTTCGGCTCCCACATGTTCTTCCAAAACGGTAAAAACGGCTTTAATCCTTCTGGATTCCCTGATGTACGGATATTTGGCCAAACCATCCTGGGTTCCCATTAAATCACCACGCAGTCGCAAGCCGGGCCAGCCCAATCCATCGTCGGGCCGGGGCGCTTCGGTTTGGAGCCAGTAAAACAGCGACAGACTTAATTGTTTTGAAGCTTCAATATGCTTTTTAAATTCTTCGTCGCTTACATCGATAATGTTTCCCGGGAAATAGTCGTTTTGCGGCCAGTTCACAATGGTAGTATCGCCGTCGTAAGTTCCCGGAAGAAAATTATTTTTGTTGATGATTCGCCGGTAATTCCATAAGTTAAGCAAATCTCCCGTTGGTTTTCCTTCCGGGTGAAATCCGAGGTTTTTTGGCTCCAGCGTACGCGGGTTTGAATAGTTTAGTTCAAGCAGTTTGCCCGCCCATGGCGGATTCATTTGGGGTACATAATTTTTCCAGAAATTATAATCTGCCGGACGGTCAATCACGTTGTTTGCGCCGGGTTGGTAATCCATGGCAAAACACATGGTAAAAGCCTGGTTGTTTTCCGGGTTTACCTTTTCGGGAGCATGCAACTCGGCGGTTTCACTTTTTGCTTCGGTTCCGGTAATGTATTCAGCTCCGGTAAGTGGAAGCAAATCGCCACACTCAGTGGCATCAATAAAATACGGAGCTGATAAAACAAGTGAGTTGCCATTTTTCAGATTTAGGGCTTCAACGGCGCGCACTTTGTCTCTGTAAACATTGGCTGTTTTAATTTTGTAATCCGTCAGAATTTTCAACTTCCCTGAACTCATGTACGACGCCAGCATTTCATTCAATACAGCCACTGCCACACGCGGTTCGTGGCAAAGTCTGGAAACCGAACCATCGCCGGGATTGAGAAATTCCCGGTTTTTAGCTTCCTCTGTCAACGGGTAGTTTCGTTTATAAAAATTTCTGATTCTGTTTCGAAAATCACGGTAAGATGCCGGTGCGCCGTGTGTTTCAATCCAGCGGTGTTCATCAGGCGGCACACCCTGCTGCGAAACCTGGCCGCCAATCCAGTCGGTTTCCTCGGTTATAATTACATTTAATCCGTTTCTGCATGCGGCAATGGCAGCGGCACAACCTCCCAAACTTCCACCTGCAATAATCACATCTGCTGAAAGTTCTTTTGGTTTCGAAAATTTTTTTTCCCGGGTTTTTGTTTGCTCAGCGTTTATGATCAAGGGAGAGCCAATTATAGCAACTCCTCCGCTGGCTGAAACGATTTCAATAAAACTTCTTCTTTTCATGTTCAGATAGTTTAAGGACGAAATTAAATGAAACAATTCCAAATATCGCGTTTAAGAATCCTTTTTTTTGAAGAAGGAATGGAATTTTGAGCCCAAATATGTAACAAATTGGCTTTTCCCAATACCAAAACTGAAAAGACAAAAATTCAATAGTATGGATCACATTGTTTATCTCGATGCCAGGGCCAAAGAACTTGAAAACCTTGAAAATGGCAGTAAAACGATGATTGTGAGAGGTGCCATGGGCAGAAAATTGCCCTATGGAAGAGTGCATGTTTCGGATGTTTTATATTTTGCTGAAAACAACGGAGATGGTTTAATCAAAGGAAAAGCCCAGATAAAAAGAGTATTTTTTTCAGAAAAACTTACAAAAAATGAATCAGAAAAAGTGGTGGCGGAAAACCAGTCGAAATTAAGGTTGAACAGCGGTTTACTGAAACGGTTTGCAGGAAAACGTTTTTTAACGCTGGTTGAAGTTGAGAAATTTGAAAACCTGAGTCATTTTAAATTTAACCGTTCCGATTTTGGAAATATGGACGACTGGCTGCCAGTTGAGAATATAGAAAAGGTGAAATAGATTAAAGTTCTGTTGATTCATTCAGCGCTTTTAATGCCTCTTCTACATGTTTTTCCACCTGCATTTGCGAGTTGAAAATGTAAATTATCTTCCCCGATTTATCCGCCACGTAGGTTACCCTGCCGTGTAGCAGACCAAAAAGGTTGGCGGGCACACCAAACAGTTTTCGTACTTTGTTGCCTTTGTCGCTGAGAAGGTGGTATTTCAGGTTGTGTTTTTCTGCGAAATTTTTATGACTTTCAACCGATTGCCCGCTGATTCCGATGACTTCAGCCCCGGCATCTAAAAAAGTTTCATAATGATCGCGAAAAGAGCAGGCTTCCCTCGTACAACCCGGTGTATCGTCTTTAGGGTAGAAGAACAAAACCAGGCTCTTTTTCCCAATAAAATCTGAAATAATTACTTGTTCTCCAAACTGGTTCTTTAATTTGAAATCCGGAATAATATCTCCTTCTTTTATTTTATTCATTTGTTTAATTATTTCCTTTTGTATTTAAACAACAGGAGTTTTAAAAAAATGTTTTGGAACATTTTCCGGGTTTCAAATTTATTTCTAAATTGCAGCACAGTTCAGCACAGTAAAATGGGAAGAAGTTGGAAGTTGTGCCGAAGGCATCCCTATGGGAGAAGTCGGAAGTCAGAAGACGGAAGACGTCTACCGGCAGGCAGGCTGGGAAGCGGGAAGTTGATGATTACAGATTACAGATAACTATTTAAGTGAAATCATTTATTCAAAAAATAATTTAAAGATGGCAAACAGATTAATAGGAAGACTGCCCAAAGTGGGAATTCGTCCGGTGATTGACGGACGGGAACGTGGCGTGCGCGAGTCACTCGAAGTGCAAACCATGAATATGGCCAAAGCCGCAGCCCGGCTCATTGAAGAAAATTTACGTTTTCCGGGCGGGGAAGAAGTGGAATGCGTAATTTCGGACACCACCATTGGCGGAGTGGCCGAAGCGGCCATGTGTGCCGACCAGTTTGAACGCGAAGGAGTTGGGGTTTCGTTAACGGTAACTCCCTGCTGGTGTTACGGAACTGAAGTGATGGATTCCAATCCTTTGATTCCGAAAGCGGTTTGGGGATTCAACGGCACCGAACGTCCCGGAGCAGTTTACCTGGCTGCTGCGTTAGCGGGATACACACAAAAAGGATTGCCTGCTTTTGGCATTTATGGCCGCGATGTGCAGGATGCCGGTGATGAATCCATCCCTGAAGACGTTCAGGAAAAAATATTACGCTTTGTGAAAGCTGCACTGGCGGCGGCACAAATGAAAGGTAAATCCTATCTTTCACTGGGTTACACTTCAATGGGTATTGCCGGTTCCATGGTAAATCCCGACTTTTTTCAGGATTATTTGGGCATGCGCACCGAATTTGTGGATATGACAGAAGTGAAGCGGCGAATTGATGAGGAGATTTATGATAAGGAAGAATACGAAAAAGCGCTGAAATGGACTCGCGAAAATTGTTTGGAAGGTGAAGATCGCAATGCCTTGGAAAATCAAAGCGACCGCGCACGTAAAGACTGGGAATGGGAAATTGTGGTGAAAATGACCCTGATTTTTCGCGACCTGATGATAGGCAACCCAAAACTGAAGGAAGCCGGATTTGGTGAAGAAGCGTTGGGCAGAAATGCCATTGCAGGTGGTTTCCAGGGGCAGCGCCAGTGGACTGATTATTATCCCAACGGAGATTTTTCGGAAGTGTTTTTAAATACATCTTTCGACTGGAATGGAATCCGCGAAGCGTTTGTATTTGCTACCGAAAACGATAGTTTAAACGCGGTACCCATGCTGTTTGGTCACCTGCTAACCAATACCGCGCAGATTTTTTCTGATGTGCGCACTTACTGGAGCCCCGAAGCCGTTAAGCGTGTAACCGAGAAAGAACTGACCGGCATTGCTAAAGACGGCATTATTCACTTGATTAATTCGGGTGCCACAACGCTGGATGCCACTGGTCAGCAACTCGACGCCGATGGAAATTCAGTAATGAAACCCTATTGGGATGTGAATGAAGAAGATGTTAAGCGCTGCCTGGAAAATACTCGTTTTTGTCCGGGCAATAAGGGTTACTTCCGGGGCGGAGGCTATTCCAGTCAGTTTAAAACCGCCGGACAAATGCCGGTTACCATGTCGCGCATAAACCTGGTAAAAGGGCAGGGTCCGGTTATGCAAATTGCCGAAGGTTACACTGCCGATATTGAGGACGCTGTTCACCAAGTTTTGGACAACCGCACCGATCCTACCTGGCCAACCACATGGTTTGTACCGCGGCTTACAGGAAAAGGAGCGTTTAAGGATGTGTATTCGGTAATGGCAAATTGGGGGGCCAATCACGGAGCCATCAGTTACGGGCACATTGGCGCCGATTTAATTACTCTGGCTTCTATTTTGCGCATTCCTGTTTGCATGCACAACGTGGATGAAGATAAAATTTTCAGACCCAGTGCATGGAACGCTTTTGGTGAAGACAAGGAAGGGTCGGATTACCGCGCCTGCCAAAATTTTGGACCACTCTACAAATAAATTTTCATTAAATAAAGTCATACCTGCCGGTTAAAAGTAGGTATGACTTTTTTATTACGGATTTTACCTGTATTTTCGGCCCGAAACATTATAGTATTAACATTTAACAGAATACGATGAGGACGGTCATCATTTTTACCCTTTTTGCGGTTGTTTTGGGGTGTTCAAACAGAAAAAACAGACAAAACGAAACAGAGATGCAGAAAGTGATTGAGATTGAACCTGAAAAAAAAGAACCTTTGGATAAATATGAAAAGGGAACCTATGGTTACGATGTGAATTTATTGCGTGATTTTCCCAATACCGTAGAGCTGGAAAACGGCGATTCGAGGTTGATTATTTCACTGAAATACCAGGGTAGGGTAATGACCAGTTCGTCAGGTGGGTATGCAGGCAGAAGTTATGGGTGGATTAACCACGAATTGATTGAATCGGGCGAGGTTTTGCCGCAGTTCAACCCGGTGGGCGGAGAAGAACGTTTCTGGCTTGGGCCCGAGGGGGGGCAATTCTCATTGTATTTTAAGCCTGGTAGTTCATTCGATTTTGAAAACTGGCAGGTTCCTGCCTGCATCGACACCATCCCGTTTGAAGTTTTTCTGGCTACCGATTCGGTGGCTGTTTTCCTGAAAGACATGGAAGTGGAGAATTACAGCAACTTCAAATTTAGTTTCGAATTAACCCGTAAGGTTCATTTGCTCGGAAAGCCGGTTATTGAAGACACGTTGGGAATTACGCTTCCGCAAAATGTTAAATATGTAGGGTACGAATCCACCAATATTGTTAAAAACAAAACCGGCGAAGACTGGAAAAAGGAAACCGGATTAATTTCCATTTGGATGCTGGGTATGTTCACTCCATCGCCGGAAGTAACAATGATTATTCCTTACAAAACAAATGTAAGGTCAGATTACATTTTAAAAGACGATTATTTCGGAAAAATTCCGGAGGACAGATTAAAGATTTCCGACGGCATCATCTATTTTAAAGGCGATGGCAAGCACCGCGGGAAAATTGGAATTCCGCCCCAACGCGCCATGCCGGTAATAGGTAGTTACGATGCAGAAAACCAAGTGCTTACCCTTTTAAAAACCGAATTGCCCAAAGGGGCAACTGATTATGTGAATTCGGCCTGGGAACATCAGAAAAATCCTTACCGGGGCGATGTCCTTAATGCCTATAACGACGGTCCGCTGGAAAATGGCGGGCAACTGGGGCCGTTTTACGAACTGGAATCTTCTTCACCGGCACTGGAACTTGCACGGGATTCTTCTGTAACCCACATCCAGTCAACATATCATTTCGAAGGGCCTGAGAATGAGTTGGATTCTATATGCCGGGAAATTTTTAACGTTTCTCTTGAAGAAGTTAAAAACGTGTTTTAGTGGCAGATTTACCATTTCGGATTTCAGAAAAAGCCGGTCAAACCAAAATTCAGCAACTGGTACATTCCATTAGCGAAGCCATAAGCAGTGGCCAGTTGAAAGAAGGCGAAACACTTCCTTCGGTGAATGAGCTAAGCACCGAATCGGGGTTTTCCCGCGATACGGTTTTTAAAGCCTACAAAATTCTTAAGGAAAGAAACCTGGTTGAATCGGCGCCTACAAGAGGATATTATGTAACAGGTGGCTCGTTCAAAGTTTTTATGCTTCTCGACGATTTCAGCGCGTTTAAAGAACAATTGTACAAAGCGTTCAGAAATAACCTTCCCAATACCTATTCAGTCGATTTGCTTTTTCATCATTACAACCGCGAGGTTTTCAATCAGCTTGTAAACAGTAGTTTAGGCAGGTACAGCATGTCTGTGGTGATGAATATTGATCACCGGAGCATGGAACCAGTTCTGAAAAAAATTGATCCCGGTAAGCTGCTCATCCTCGATATGGGAATGCCTCCATCTGAAAACATAAGTTACGTTATTCAGGATTTTAACAAGGCAGTGGAAAATTGTCTGGAGGAAGGATTGACTTACCTGAAAAAATATTCGGAAATGATTTTGGTTTACGATGAAACCGAAACCCCTCATCCGGCTGAAACCGTAACTGCTGTTCGTCGTTTTTGCGAAAATCACAATATCAGCTTTCGGCTGCTGAAAAACACCCACGGCGTTGAAGTAAAAAAAGAACAATGCTGGTTTACCATTCGCGATTCTGATTTGGTGGAAGTAATCAAATATTGCCGGTCAAAAGGATTCCTGCTGGGAAAAGATTTTGGAGTGCTATCATACAACGATACGCCTATGAAACAGATTGCCGGTGGAGGAATCTCTGTCATTTCCACCGATTTTGAACAGATGGGCAGGTTAGCCGCCAGGTTTGTAAAAGACAAACAGAAGGTAACTGAGGTTTTGTCCACTTCCCTGAAAATCAGGCAGTCTCTGTAACTCATAAAATTCCAGACGTAGAAAAAATCAGGAAGGTGTATCGAACCGAAATATTAAAACATGATGTTAATTGAGATTTGAAGTACACGAAATGAATTTTCTTTGAAATGGAAGGACTGATTTTTTTTTACTTTGCTACCTTTGAAAAACCATTCCTGTTTATCAGGTAATTTAAACTGACAATTAAAATCTTTAATATGAAAAATCTGATCTTATTTTTTGCTTTCACTATATTCATTTTAAATTCCATGCAGGCACAGCAAATGTTTCAGCAATTTTCGGGAACTGACATCGGAAATCCCAAACTAAAAGGTGATTTTAAGTTTGATAAGAAAAATCAACAATTTACCTTGCAGGGAGCTGGTTACAACATCTGGTTCGAACGCGATGAGTTTTACTTCGTTTCGCAGGAAGTGGAAGGTGATTTTATTCTTTCAGCTAACCTGAAATTTTTGGGTGTAGGTGTGGATGCACACCGTAAAATGGGACTGATGATTCGCAGTGCAGAGGATGAAAATGCCATTTATATGGATGGCGCCGTACATGGCGACGGGCTCACTTCGCTGCAATACCGTGAAAAAGCCGGGGGAGAAACAAAGGAAATCGCTTCCGAATTAAAAGCACCGGAATTTGTGCAGGTGGAACGGAAAGGAAACGAATACATTTTCCGGCTTTCAAAAGAAGGAGAACCTTTAGTGGAAGTGGGCCGGGTGAAATTGGAAATGCCTTCTGCAGTTTTGGCCGGAATGTTCATCAGCTCCCACAACGAGGCTGTGGTTGAAAAAGCACAGTTTTGGAATGTGAGGTTGGAAAAACCCGCCACCGAGAGCGTTGATGGTTACCAGACTCCATCGCCCAGTCGTCTGGAAATTCTGAACATTGAAACCGGCAACCGCGAGGTGATTTACGAAACCGAAACGCACATTGAAGCGCCCAACTGGTCGCGTAACGGGAAGTTTCTGGTTTACAACTCGGGCGGATTGCTTTATAACTTCAACCTGAAAAAACGGGTTCCAAAGTTAATCGATACCGGTTTTGCCACGGCCAACAACAACGACCACGGCATTTCATTCGATGGAAAAGCGCTGGCAATCAGTAGCGGCACAGCAGTTGACGGAAGAAATGTTTCTATTATTTATACTGTTCCGGTGAAGGGCGGAACACCAAAGCGGGTAACCGAAAAAGGCCCGTCCTACTGGCATGGCTGGTCGCCCGACGATAAATGGCATGTTTACTGCGCCGAACGGAACGGCAATTACGATGTGTATAAAATTCCGGCAGAAGGTGGCGAAGAAATTCGCCTGACAACTGCCGAAGGACTCGACGATGGTCCGGAGTATTCACCCGACGGAAAATACATTTATTTCAACTCGGTACGCAGCGGCAGCATGGAAATATGGCGCATGAAACCCGATGGCTCGGAGCAGGAGCAGGTAACCAGCGATGAGTTTCAGAACTGGTTTGCCCACCCGTCGCCCGATGGCAAATGGCTGATTATGATTTCCTATTTACCAGAAGTGCCGGCAAGTTCGCATCCGCATAATCAGCGCGTAATGCTGCGGTTGATGCCTGCAAACGGTGGTGATATTAAAGCTGTTGCATTTCTTTACGGCGGCCAGGGAACCATTAACGTACCTTCCTGGAGTCCCGACTCCAAAAAAGTGGCATTTATGAGCTATACGTATTGAGGGAAATCAGGCAGTAATCACTTACCCTGTTATGATGAACTGGCAAAGAAAATATCCGCTTCACGGATGGCTGGGATTTTTACTGGTTGCCGTTTTCTGGTTTCTGAACTGGTATTTGGAAGGTTTAAGAACACACCTGGCATTTTTTCCGCTGTGGCTGGGTTACATCCTCGCCGTTGACGGCCTTGTTTTTATGCGAAAAGGAACTTCGCTGGTGAGCAGGAGTAAAGCAGGATTTATTCTTCTGTTTGTGTTTTCAGTTCCGTTTTGGTGGTTGTTCGAACTTTTTAACACCGTGTTGCAAAACTGGCTTTACACAGGCCGGGAATATTTTAGTGATATTGCGTATGCGTTATATGCATCGTTGAATTTTAGTACCGTTTTGCCTGCGGTTTTTGTAACAGCCGAATTGGTGGCCACTTTCCGGCTTCGAATTTTAGACAAACCTGTTTGGAAAACCGGACGCAACCTGCCATTGGTGTTTTTTATTTCAGGGTGGACCATGCTCTTTTTGTTCCTGGTATGGCCGCGAATCTTTTTCCCACTGGTCTGGGTATCGGTTTATTTTATTATAGAACCTGTTAATTACCGGTTGGGTTTTACGAACCTGCTTCAGCACACCGAAAAAGGCAACTGGCGACCGGTTTGGAACCTTTGGATTGGCGTGCTGGCATGTGGGTTTTTCTGGGAACTGTGGAACTATTATTCATGGCCCAAATGGACCTACAATCTGCCGTACCTCAATGAGCCCAAACTTTTTGAAATGCCAATTGCAGGATACCTGGGCTACCTTCCGTTTTCACTGGAGTTATTTGCGTTATATAATTTACTGACCGGCATATTCAGGATAAAAGCACTTAAGAATTATTTACATCCGGAGTAACTCATGCAGATTTCAAACTGCAATCATGTCTTTCTGAAATTAACAATTAAATAATAAATCGCAACTCCTTAACAGACAGTAAATTTTTCGACCGAATCATCTGAAAAGGTCAAATTTTAACTTAAAATCCTTTGTTTTAGGTGCAGGACAATTACCCGCATTTCATTGTTTAAAGATTTTTTTCTTTATTTATAGAAGAAATCAACAACCGGATTTAGATAGGATAATGACAATGAAAGTTAAGCTGTTAAAAGGATATAAGGTAAAAATTACAAATTGAAACAAAAACGATGCATATTATTACAATCTAAAATAAAGAAATATTTCTTTATTAAGACAATTGAATAATGATGATTGAACAACGGAAGATTTCTACAGAAAGAATTTTTCGGATCAGAAACAGAAAACAGTTTGAAAAACAGGATGATTTAAGGAAACGGACATGAAAGTAGCAGAAAAAATTGAACAATTAAAGCAGAAAAGAGAGGAAGTTTTGGCTATGGGCGGCGAAGCCAGAGTGGCCAAACAGAAAGCGAAAGGCAAGTTAACGGCACGGGAGCGTATCGATTTGTTGTTCGACGATGGCACATTCCGTGAGATTGACATGTTTGTGAATCACCGTTCGGTGAATTTTGGAATGGCAAAAGAAAATGTTCCTGCCGACGGTGTGATTGTTGGCCACGGAAAAGTGAACGGACGCACGGTATTTGCTTTCTCACAGGATTTTACTTCACGGGGAGGGTCACTGGGCGAAATGCACGCTGCAAAAATTTGTAAGATTATGGACCTTGCCGTAAAAGCCGGTTCTCCGGTTGTGGGACTAAACGATTCGGGCGGCGCGCGCGTGGAAGAAGGGGTGGATGCCCTGAAAGGATACGGCGAAATTTTTATGCGCAATTCCAGGGCGTCGGGTGTTATTCCGCAAATTTCGGCCATTATGGGTCCCTGCGCCGGTGGAGCAGTGTATTCTCCTGCCATGACGGACTTTGTTTATATGGTGAAAAAACAAAGCCACATGTTTATTACCAGTCCGTATGTAATTAAAACGGTTACCGGCGAAGAAACCACTTTTGAGGCACTGGGCGGGGCCATGGCACACAACGCCAAAAGCGGAAATGCCCATTTCGCCTGCGAAAGCGATGAGGAAACCATCGAATCGATTATTGAACTGCTGGGTTACCTTCCGAACAACAACCTGGAAGATGCACCGGTTGTACCCATGGGCGACAACTCCACGCGCATGTGCAATGAACTGGATACCATCATTCCCGACGATGCCAAGACACCTTACGACATGAAAAAGGTGATTGAGTCGGTACTAGACCAGGGCCATTTTTACGAAGTGCACGAACATTATGCCGAAAACTGCATCGTGGGTTTTGGTCGTTTAAACAACCGCTCGGTGGGAATTATTGCCAACCAGCCGCTGGTTCAGGCCGGATGCCTTGACATTGATGCATCGGATAAAATCAGCCGTTTTGTGCGGACCTGCGATGCCTTTAACATTCCGCTCGTCACGTTTGTGGATGTGCCGGGTTATTTGCCTGGCATTCAGCAGGAACTGGGCGGAATCATCCGCCACGGGGCAAAACTGCTCTGGAGTTATGCCGAAGCCACCGTTCCCAAATTTACGGTTATTACCCGGAAAGATTACGGCGGGGCTTACCTGGCCATGTGCTCCAAACCTTTGGGAGCAGATATGGTATTTGCCTGGCCAACAGCCGAAATTGCAGTTATGGGCGCCAAAGGTGCCGTTGAAGTTATTTCCACATACCGCAGGGAAATCAGCGAGGCCGAAGATAAGGCAGCCAAAACACAGGAAAAAATCAATGAATACGAGGAAGCATTTAACATTCCATACCTGGCAGCCCAGCGCGGATACATCGATGAGGTGATAATTCCATCGGAAACGCGTATGCGGTTAATTGATGCGCTGGAGGCCATGAGTACGAAAACCGAAACACTTCCGGCTAAAAAACACGGAAATATTCCATTATAAAATATAAAGTTATGAACGCATACGAAAAAAAGAGAAAAGCAGCGATGATAGCTGTCGCCTATTACATAGAACAGGAAAAAGCAAGCGCAACTGCATCAGGCGAACAAAACCGTTCGGGAGCATGGGCACAAACCGGTAAAGAAATTGCCATGAGTAACCGGTATGTGATTCAACGCAGGGGCCGCCTGTTGCGGAGTGCTTAATTTTTTGAATACAATTGAACACCATTTAAAAACGGAAACGATGAAATATGATAAACACGGCGTATTGGAGATGGCACCGCTTCGTTTTGAAGCCGACCGTCCGAAAGCCGAAAACCCGGTAAAAATTAACGATGTAAGTTTGCGCGACGGCCACCAGTCGCTGTTTGCCACGCGCGGCCGCACCGAAGATTTGCTTACAGTGGCTGAAATGATTGACAATGCAGGATTCAATGCTGTGGAAACCTGGGGAGGGGCCACTTTTGATACCATGCACCGCTTTCTGGGCGAAGACCCCTGGGAGCGTCTTCGCGTCTTGAAAAAGCACATGCCCAAAACCCCGTTTTCCATGCTGCTTCGCGGACAGAATGTGGTGGGTTACCGCAACTATGCCGACGATGTGGTTGAAGCCTTTGTTCAGCGCGCCATCGATAACGGTATGGATATTTTTCGCTGTTTCGATGCGCTAAATGATTACCGCAATTTTGAAACGGCGGCTAAAGTTATCCGGAACAATAAAAAGCATTTTCAGGGAGTGGTTTGCTACACGCTGAACCAGCCGCGCCTTGGCGGAGAAGTTTACAACATGGAATACTACATCAACAAGGTGAGGGAGCTGATTGATTTTGGCGTGGATTCCATCTGTATTAAAGATATGGCAGGCCTGATTGCGCCTTACGACATCTACAATATGATTCGCGAGATTAAAAACTTTACCGACATCCCGCTGAATTTGCACACACACTTTACTTCCGGCATGGGTGATTTGGCGATTTTTAAAGCCGTTGAGGCCGGTGTGGATATTGTTGACACCTGTATCGGACCATATGCTTACCGCACGTCGCATGCTGCCGTTGAGCCGATAATCATGTCATTGCTGGGAACAAACCGCGATACAGGCATGGATATCAACAAAATTACCGCCATTGCCGATGAAATGGAAAAACACATTCCGAAATACCGGCATCTGGACAATAACCCGAAATATTCCATCACCGATATCAACGTACTGCTGCATCAAACGCCGGGTGGTATGCTTTCGAACCTGGTGAACCAGTTGAAAGCCATGGATGCGCTGGATAAGCTGGAAGATGTTTTCCGGTTATTGCCGAAAGTGCGCAAAGATTTGGGCAATATTCCTCTGGTAACACCAACATCGCAAATTGTGGGCGTTCAAACGGTTAACAATGTACTTTTCGATTCTTACGAAGGGGAATATGCCAAAATTACCAAAGAGGTAAAAGACCTCTGTTACGGTTTGTATGGTAAAACCACCGAGCCCATCAATCCGGAAGTGATGAAAAAAGCGCTGAAGGATTATCCGCGCGGGGAAGAACCGGTTACCGTTCGACCAGGCTCAATTCTCGAACCGGAAATGGACGGGGTGAAAAGTACGTTCAAGGATTTGGCAAAAGACATTGACGATGAAGTGCTTTGTGCCTTGTATCCGGTTACTGGAAAACGGTTCCTGAAATGGAAGTATGGGTTGGAGGAAATCCCGGAAGAGGTAAAACCCAAGACCATGGAGCAGGTGAAAAAGGAAGCTGAAATTGTTCGAAAAGCCCTGGCAGGAGAATTAACTGCAAAAAAAGCGTCGGGGAACGGGCGTGCGTTGGAAGTTATCGTGGATGGAGAAACTTTTTCAGTAGAAATCAACGACCCGAATGCGACGGCGCCACCGGTGATGCAAATCCGTGGACGGAAAAACAAAACTGCAAATAAAGAGGTGGAAAAAACCGGTAGCATTACCGCACCGCTACCGGGAATGATTGTGGAGTATAAAAAATCGGTGGGCGAAAAAGTAAAAGCCGGCGAAACTGTGGTGGTTATCGAAGCCATGAAAATGATGAACAACCTGGATTCAACAGTTGACGGCGTGGTGAAGGAAATCAAATTTGAAGCAAGTGATTCCGTATCAAAAGGCGATGTACTGATGCACATTGAAACTGCAGTTTAATTTCAATTCTCACTTTTAAATTTCGAAAAAGAAAAAAAGCGCAGTTACATAGATTAATTTTAAAGTTTACAACACCGGAAACGGATTTATCGCATAGCAAAAGCCATGAGGCAATCCGTTTCTTTTTTCTAAAACATTTGCATTTTATGCAGTTTCCGGTAGCGCCCTTCTGTAGCCAGCAGTTCATCGTGGGTGCCCTTTTCTGCAATTCTGCCTTTATGCAGCACATAAATCATGTCGGCATTTTTAATGGTTGAAAGCCGGTGGGCAATCACCAGGGAAGTCCGGTTTTTCATCAGATTTATCAGGGCGTCCTGCACCAGCCGCTCCGATTCGGTGTCGAGCGATGAGGTAGCTTCGTCGAGAATAAGGATGGGCGGGTTTTTCATAACAGCCCGTGCAATGGACAGCCGTTGTTTCTGACCTCCCGAAAGTTTGTCGCCGCGGTCGCCAATGGTAGTTTGATAACCGTTTTCAGTAGCCATAATAAATTCGTGCGCATTGGCAATTTTAGCGGCATTTGCAACCTGCTCTTCAGTAACATTGTCCATCCCGAAGGCAATGTTGTTAAAAAATGAATCGTTAAAAAGAATGGGTTCCTGGTTCACATAACCAATCAGGTTGCGCAGGTCTTTCAGTTTCAGGTCGCGTAAATCGGTTCCGTCAATGGTTATATTTCCCCCGGTAACCTCGTAAAAGCGTGGCAATAAATCAACAAGTGTGGTTTTTCCGCTTCCCGAGCGTCCTACAAACGCCACGGTTTTTCCTTTTTCAATTTCAAGCGAAATATTTTCTAAAACCGGTGTTGAATTGTAGGCGAAAGAAACATTATCGTATGTGATTTTATTTTGGAAGTCATTTATTTTAAGGGCGCCTGGTTTTTCTTTTATACTTTCCTGCGTATTCAGAATTTTGTCGATACGTTCCATCGAGGCCAGGCCTTTTTCCACACTGTAAAGAGCTGTTGAAAAAGCTTTTGCCGGATTGATGATATTATAGAAAAAAACCAGATAACCAATAAATGCTGCTGCATCCAGCGAACTTTTCTGGTTCAGAATCAACTGGCCGCCATACCAAAGAACTATGATGATAACGGTAGTTCCAAGAAATTCGCTCATGGGATGGGCGAGGAACCGCCTCCACATCAACTGGTTCATAATTTGGAAATAGCTCTCATTTTCTTTTTCAAATCGCTCAGTGGCCTTTTTTTCAGCATTAAAAGCTTTAATTATCCGAAGTCCCGAGAGGTCTTCTTCGATAACCGACAATATATCGCCCATTTTATTCTGACCCTTTCGGCTCTCCTTTTTCAGGCTTTTTCCAATCCGGCCAATAATATACCCGGCTATGGGGAACATCACAAAAACAAACAGTGTCAGACTCCAGCTCATGTAAACCATTACCCCCACCGAAACGAGGATGAGAATCGGGTTTTTAATCATCATTTCAAGCGAGTTCATAATGGAATTTTCCACTTCGGTAACATCACCCGTCATGCGCGCCATAATGTCGCCCTTGCGTTCATCGGAGAAAAAGCCCAGTTGCAGTTTTAAAATTTTTCGGTAGATTTTGGAGCGGATGTCGCGTACCACACCGTTTCGGATAACCACAATCATGTAATTGGCCAGGTAATAAAAACCAACTTTCAGAAAAACGGTGATGACAATAAAAATACCGATAAAAATGAGTGCTTTTTCGTGACTTGATTGTTCAATTACCCTACTGATGAGGTAATTGGAGTATTCTGTAAAGGAGGAAACGCTGAGACCCACTTCGGGTTTGTTCAACATCAGTTCCTGCGTACCAAACAATATTTTCAGCGACGGAATAAGGAGCAAAAAGGAAAATGCACCAAACACAGCGCTTAAAAAGTTGAACACAATATTCCATACAAGTTTCCATTTGTAGGGTGGAATAAACCGTCGAAGAAGATTTAAAAAGTCTTTCATATTTTACTTGAGGACTGCTCGTTTTGCAGATACGAATCAACATCAATTTGATTCCACATTTCGGCACCCAGACCCTTGAGTTGTGTGAGGTTTACAGATGAACTATCAGCCTTTTTATGTTTTTTTAGCAAGGAAAGAATTTTTTCCGCCACCTGGATTTTTGAATTATAATCCAGTGAAGAAACCTGTCTTACAATTTCATTTATTTTTACCGAAACATCCATGTTTTATTTTTTTTCAAAGATATGGTTTTTCCTGCATTCATGTGTCATTATAAAACATCCAACTAAAACACGCCAGTGTAATTTTCTGGTGTTATTTGCTTCAAATCCTGTTTAATGTTTTCAGGAATATTAAGACTATCAATAAAATGATGTATGGCCTGTTTGTCAATCACTTCATTTTTGCGGGTTAAATCTTTCAGCGCCTCATAAGGGTTGGGGAAAAACTCCCGCCGCAAAATGGTTTGAATGGCTTCGGCCACCACCGCCCAATTGTCGTCCAAATCTTTTTCAATGGCTGGTTGGTTCAGCAGCAACTTGCCCAGTCCTTTTAACGTTGATTTCAGTGCAATCATTGTATGCCCGAACGGAACCCCGATGAATCGGGTGGCTGTACTATCGGTGAGGTCGCGCTGCAAACGCGAAACGGGCAGTTTGGATGAAAGCTGCTCAAACCCGGCGTTGGCAATTCCAATGTTCCCTTCGGAGTTTTCAAAGTCGATGGGATTGACCTTGTGCGGCATGGTGGAAGAACCCACTTCACCCTTTTTAATTTTTTGTTTGAAGTAGTTCATTGAAATGTAGCTCCACATGTCGCGGTTGAGGTCGAGCACAATGTTGTTGATACGTTTTATGGCATCGAATATGGCGCCGTAATTGTCGTAGTGGGCAATTTGCGTGGTGTATTGCGACCGTTCCAGTCCCAGTTTTTCTTTGCAGAACCTGTTGGCAAACTGCTGCCAGTCTGTTTCGGGGTAAGCAACAAAGTGCGCATTGAAGTTGCCGGTGGCGCCGCCAAATTTGGCATGGCATGGTATGGCTTTCAATTGTTCCAGTTGTACCTGAATGCGTTCAATAAACACCCGGATTTCTTTTCCCAGTTTGGTGGGTGAGGCCGGCTGTCCGTGGGTTTTGGCCAGCATGGGAATGTCTTTCCATTGTTCAGCCAGCTCTTCCAGCTTGTTCGTCAGTTCCTGAATGAGCGGGTAATATTCTTCATTTAAAGCTGCATGAATGGACAGCGGCATGGCGGTGTTGTTGGCATCCTGCGAAGTGAGTCCAAAGTGAATGAACTCCTTGTATTTTCCCAAACCAATTTTGTCAAATTCTTCTTTGATGAAGTACTCAACCGCTTTTACATCGTGGTTGGTTATGCTTTCAATCTCTTTAACACGCACCGCATGTTCAACCGAAAATTGCCGATGAATTTCCCCCAGTTGCTGCAGTTGGTTCTTCGTAATTTCACTTAGTTGTGGCAGAGGCAATTCGCACAATGCCACAAAATATTCAATCTCCACAAACACCCGGTATTTAATCAGGGCATATTCGCTGAAATATTTCCAAAGGTTTTCCACTTTGTTTTGGTACCTGCCGTCAACCGGCGAAATGGCTGTCAAGCTGTTCAGATTCATTTTTTCAATCTTAAAAAAACACGACAAAGGTAGTAATTTAGGCGGATCTGTGTCTTAACAATTTTGTTGTTGTATTCTAGGCCAAAATATTTAAAGATCGATCATCAAAATACAAACCCCGAATGGATGCCTGGGGCATAAATTCCAAATTTTAAAGCACAAAAAAACAATAAGATGAAACAAATTGGAATTTAATGAATTGGTAATTGGAAACTACCTGCACATCCGGCAGCCAGGTTTGCGATTTGTTTATTGTCAGTTGTTATTCCTTGACCTGTGTGTATATTTTTTATCCAATGTGCCGGATTTATTTATAACTTCGCTGTTGAACCTGACAGGCAGGTCAATAGTTTTTAAAAATGAATAATATAAACAATGAATACATTCCGGAATCTATTTTTAATACTGGTTTTATTGCCGGTTTTTTTGTTTGCAGAAGACGAAAAAAGCAGTGAAAAGTTGGTTTATAAGTTTAACATCAAACAGGAAATTACCCGCGCCACCTGGCGGCAAACACAGCAGGCATTTGAAGCTGCCGATTCGCTGGGGGCCGATATTTTCCTGATTCACATGAATACATACGGAGGAACTGTTCTGGATGCCGATTCCATCCGAACCAGAATTTTGCAGAGCTCCATTCCTGTTTATGTTTTTGTTGACAATAATGCCGCTTCAGCAGGTGCGCTTATTTCCATTGCCTGCGACAGCATTTATATGCGACCCGGAGGAAGTATTGGTGCCGCCACAGTGGTTAATCAAACCGGCCAGGCTATGCCCGACAAATACCAGAGTTACATGCGCTCTACCATGCGTGCAACTGCCGAGGCCAAAGGAAAAAGAACTGTTATTATGGGCAGCGATACCATTGAACAGTGGCGACGCGACCCGAAAATAGCTGAGGCGATGGTTGACCCTTCGGTTTTTATCGAAGGAATTATCGATACCGGGAAGGTTTTGACATTTACTCCTGCCGAGGCCATTGAATATGGTTTTTGCGAAGGCGTTGCCGAAAATGTGCCGGCAGTAATGCAAAAGCTTGGAATTGAAGAATACCGGATTGTGGAATACGAACCTTCTTTTATTGAACGCATAATCGGGTTTCTGGTACATCCGGTTTTTTCAGGACTTCTAATTATGGCTATAATAGGCGGAATTTATTTCGAAATGCAAACGCCTGGAGTTGGTTTTCCGTTGGGTGTAGCCATTCTGGCGGCTGTGCTTTATTTTGCCCCGCTCTACCTCGAAGGTCTGGCCGAAAACTGGGAAATTATTCTTTTTCTGGTCGGACTGATTTTAATTGCGGTGGAAATTTTTGTGTTGCCCGGTTTTGGAATTGCCGGAATTTCGGGCGTTTTGCTGGTTTTTGTAGCGCTGGTGTTAAGTTTGATTGAAAACGTGGTTTTCGATTTTGAACCGGTTGATACGCAAAGGCTTGGCGTAGCGATAATGACAGTTGTTGCAGGTATTTTCGGAGGATTTATTCTTTCACTTTACCTGGGCAAAAAAGTGTTTACCTCCCATTCCGGGCCGTTTAAAAATTTTGCACTAAACACGGTTCAAAATGTAAGCGACGGGTATTTGAACGTAGATGCATCGTTTATTGCATTAAAAGGTAAAACCGGAACAGCACAAACGGTTTTGCGTCCCGGAGGAAAAGTCTTAATCGACGGTGAAGTGTACGATGCCATGACCGAAAGCGGATTTATTGACCGCGGCGAAGAAATCGTGGTAGTTAAAGTTGGCACTGCCCAATTGTATGTTGACCGGCCTGAAAGTTAAACGGGTTGGATTTCAGGGTGCCGGTTTGCCTTTTATCTTTTCGTTAGCAATTCAAAAAGCCCTGTACTGCAAATCCCTGCCAATTTCATATTTAATCCCTATCAAGTCTTTATAAAACAGGGCATAATAACTTTCTCCATGCTGAGGATAGAATTTTGGTTCATCCACTATATTTGCCCCGGTTTCTAAAATTGGCAGCTTCCAGCCCAAACATCGCAGGATAATAATTGTTTCTTTGTGTGAGGGGAAAATGCTTATGCTGAATTACATTGAAATATATGTTGACGAACTTTGGTACCTGTTGCTTGAAATGGCGCCGTGGCTGATGCTGGGCCTTATTTTTGCCGGATTGTTAAAAGTCTATTTCCCGCAAAAACACATCAACAGGTTGCTGGGGAAATCAAATTTTCGGTCGTCGGTAAATGCTTCCCTCATTGGCATTCCTTTACCGCTTTGTTCGTGCGGGGTAATTCCCACCGGCATTTCATTTTACCAGAATGGCGCTTCAAAAGGGTCCACCAATTCTTTTCTCATTTCAACGCCGCAAACCGGGGTGGATTCTATTTTGGCTACATACTCCATGCTGGGCTGGCCGTTTGCGTTGCTACGTCCGTTTGTGGCTTTTGTTACCGGGGTGGCCGGAGGTGTTATTACCAATATTTTTGTAAAAGACAAACAAGTAACAATTCAGGATCAATCGCCGTTTTCGAACCTGAAAATAGATACCGGTGCCATCAATAATCGCAAGGAGACCTGCAGCGATGATTCCTGTGGTTGCCACGAGCCAGAAAAGAAAGACAACCGACATTCACTGGTCAGGGCCGCCGATTATGCTTTTATTGAATTGCTGCAGGATATCGCCAAATGGCTGGTTATTGGGTTTTTGCTGGCTGCGCTCATTTCAGTGGCGTTGCCCGAAGATTTTTTTAGTTCCTTCAGCGGTCTCGGGTTTTTGGAACTTCTGGTGGTGCTTGCTGCTTCCGTGCCGCTGTATATGTGCGCCACGGGCTCCATTCCCATTGCGGCTGTTTTGCTCATGAAGGGCATTTCGCCGGGCGCTGCGCTGGTTTTTCTTATGGCCGGGCCTGCTACCAACGTAGCTACTATGGCTGTTCTGGGCAAAACCATGGGACGAAAGTCGTTGATGGCCTATATGGCAACCATTATTGGCGGGGCGCTGTTTTTTGGAGTGCTTATCAACGCGTTTATTCCGGCAGACTGGTTTTTGAGCCAAATCCCCCATCTGCATGGCGACGGCCATGAGCAGCAAATGTTGCCGGTCTGGCTTCAGTGGGTTTCGGCAATCGTTTTAGTTGTTTCCATGGTCGGCGGTTATTTTTATTCCATTCATAAAAAAAGAAAGAAAATGAATAAAACAGAAGGTATTACAGTAAAAGTTACAGGAATGACCTGCTCGCACTGCGAAGCCAATGTGAAACGAAACCTGGAAGCATTAAAAGGAATTGCAGAAGTGATTGCCGACAACCGCAGCGAAACGGTGAAGATTTCCGGCTCCGGCTTCGACCTGGAAAAAGTAAAGCAGACGGTCAACGGACTGGGATATAAGTACGAGGGCTAATCATTTTAAATTTTGGATATGGAAACTAAAACTATTGTTAAAAACCAGGCTGATCGGCTGATTTTTCTAGGTGTTATGTTGTTTCTGCTGGGATTAATTGTGGGATTAATTGTACCGGTACTGGCTAATCCGCGCATGGGACTTTCAAGTCATATTGAAGGGGTGATGAACGGGATGCTGCTCATCATTTTCGGACTCATCTGGAACCGGGTAAAATTACCTTCCAAATGGCTGGCAATAACTTTTTGGATGGCTATTTACGGCACCTTTGCCAACTGGTTTGGTATTTTAATCGCAGCCATTTTTAATGCCGGCAAAATGTTGACTGTTGCAGCAAAGGGGCAGGAGGGACATCCGGTGGCCGAAGCAGTTGTTACATTCTCGCTTGTAACCTTAACCCTGGCCATGATGTTTGTAAGTGTGGCCATTTTAATTGGCCTCGCCCGGGGTAACAAGTCAAAAAATGCGGAATCCTGAATTGTTAGTAGGCACCGGTCATCGGTCATCGGTCATCGGTCATCTGTCATCTGTCATTAGTCATTTGTCACTTGTCATTAGTGAGTGAGTGAGAGTGAGTGAATGAGGGAATGGGGAGAAGAATGTCATCGGTCATTGGCTTTCGTCTTCGGTCTTCTAACTTCGGTCTTCCGACTTCCTTCTTCGGTCACTGGTTTTTGAAATTTGGTATTTTTTCAATTTCCCGATTGAATTGAATATAAAATTTTCTCCCAAATTCCTTTTTGTGTAGATTTGTCCAAATAATAATAAAATCTGGCTTATTCCAGAAAATGTATCATTTAAATTCCTGATTATGATGAAAAAATTAAAAAACACCCTGTTAATCTTTGTATTGGCACTGGTTACCCAAACTTCTGTTATGGCACAAAATGCGAATAACGGTCAGGAGGTGATTGGCCGCTGGAACCTCACTATTGTTATTGAAGGCGATGAATTGGAAGAACTTGGGCTCTTCAGGCACGGACTTATGGATGCCGCCGGATTTCCGGGTTGGCTCGAAGTAAAACTGTCAGGATTCTCAACCCTGGTGGGGTATTATGTGGGTTACGAAGGAAGCGCCCGTCCCATTTCGGAAGTGCATTATTCGGCTGAAACCGGAAAATACAGTTTCACTATTCCTCCGCAGTGGATGGAAATAGAGGACAAATATTTTGAATTCAGTCTGGAAAACGATAAACTGAACGGCTACATGATGCTCGACGGCCATAAATTGCAGTGGACCGGCGTACGCCAACCATCGCTTACCCGCGAAAACCCGCCGGTTTGGGGAAATCCCAAAAACCTGCTCGATGACAACATGTCCCGGTGGATTATTCCGGCAAACAATCAGTTCCGAATGGTGGACGGTGTTTTGGTAAACGCAGAATCAGGAGGGAACTTGGTAACCAAGGAGAAATTTGATGATTTTAAACTCAGTGTTGAATTCAAGTATCCCAAGGGAAGCAACAGTGGCATATACCTGCGCGGAAGGTACGAAATGCAAATTGTGGATAGTCTTTCGGTTAGCGACTTAACTACAGGAGGCATCTACGGGTTCATTGAACCGGCTTTTTATGCAGGAGCAAAACCCGGTGAGTGGCAAACTTTTGAGGTTACGCTGGTTGGGCGTCATTTAACTTTGGTACATAATGGTATTGAAGTGATTTCCAACCGGCCTATCCCCGGAATTACCGGCGGCTCGCTCGACAGTAACGAAGGAAACCCGGGGCCGATTATGATTCAAGGCGACCACGGTGCTGTGGAATTCCGTAAATTTGTTATCACACCGGCAATGAACAAATAATATTTTACAGGAGCGGGTGGAAAACCATCCTGAACTGTATAAATTCAAATAAAGGCAGCAGGTTCACGTAATCTGCTGCCTTTTTTATGTGCGCACAGGGGATTTCCGCTTACCGGTACTTGTTTTAAATCAAATCGTTTTATAGTTTTAGTCCGTTAAATTTTAAACCAGGATGAAAGCCAAAATGACCAGACAAAAAATCATCAAAGTTTTTGAAAACATGGATACCTGTACATATCAGGCAACCGTTTGTGCCGTGAATTGGGTGATATGAATCGATACATAAACAGGCTGCAAGCAAAAGATAAAAAAAAATGCAATGAATTTCGAACTGATTAAAAAATTATCCTCTAAACCCAAACTTTATGAGAAAGGTTCGTCTGTTATGTGGACTGACCCGTATATTTCGAAAAAATTGCTTGAATTGCATATAAATCCTGACCACGATATTGCAAGCAGAAACAAAACCAAGATTGAAAATATTTCAAATTGGATATTACAACAAGCCAACAATTCTAAAATGAATATTCTTGATTTGGGTTGTGGGCCCGGGCTCTATGCCGAATTCATGGCTCAAAAAGGACATTCAGTAACAGGAGTTGATTTTTCGGAAAATTCCATTCAATATGCAATCAAACAGGCGAGAGAAAAACAACTTGACATTGAATACCTGAATCAGAATTACTTAGATATAGACTTTGTGGAAAAATTTGATTTGGTCATCCTGATTTATCTCGATTTTTGTGTTTTGCTCCCGGAAGAACGGGATAAAGTATTAAGAAACATTTACAGAGCATTAAAAAAGGGTGGATTATTTATCTGTGATGTCGTAAACGAAATGAATATCGACAAGAAGATAATTGCACAATCATGGGAAATTCAGGAAACCGGGTTTTGGAAAGATGCACCATATATTGCTTTAACAAATGGATACCATTACCCTGAAGCAAAGGTCCTGGCCAATCATCATATAATCATTGGTGAAAATGATACAATTGATACTTACATTTTCTGGACGCATTATTTCGAAACAAAAGATTTGGTTGAGATTTTAGAAATGCATGGGTTTGGAGAAATAAAATGCTACAATAACGTGTTGCCAAAAAGTAATGATTATTGGAATGGCGAAAATGTGACATTTTATGTATCAGGAAAAGAATAAAAAAACTGACCAAAGTTTCGCAAGTCCACTTCGTGAAATTTTATGTCTTTGAGGCTTTATGGCAAAAAAAGATATGCCACACACATAGTGATACCTGTGGTATAAAACACGAAGACATGAAGATTCACAAAAGTTCATTCCGATGTTAATCAATCTCCAACCAAAAATAATAATTTTGTTTCCCACCACATTTTAAATAGATTTGTTTTTCCTGACGCAGGAGCAACCGGGGCAAACCGAAATGATTTTTATTCACTGCTTAATTTTAACTGATATGACTAAACGAACATTTTCAATGCTTTTCACATTAGTGCTGCTGCTGGCAGCATTTCAACAGGCTCTGGGGCAGGAGCTAAAACTAAATGATCTGGAATATTTCGAAACCCAGGGCGCCAATGTTCTGGTTTACAGCAACCTGTTTACCGGAGGGTTCAACGACGAAAAAACCGCCGGCATCGAGCTGATTCATCATGGCGTGCGTACCGCGCAGGGCGGCGCGGTGCGGCTTTCCAACACGCCGGAGCAGTGGGATTTGGTTCCTGCCATACCAACCCGCACGGTAACCCGGGAGGCCAATGCCATTGAGGCGGTGCTGAGGTACGAAGATTACGATTTTGATTCGCGGGTGGTGGTCACGGCCAAAGGCAAAGGCGTTGAGATAGCGGTTTACCTGGATAAACCCTTTCCTGCCGAACTGGAAGGTGCTGCCGGATTTAACCTGGAGTTTTTGCCCTCGCAATATTGGGGAAAAACCTACCTGATGGACGGGCGTTTGAACCGGTTCCCGCGCTATGTGGTGGGCAACACCGTTACCCGGTCCAACCGTGAAAAAATAAAGCAATACAAAGGGTATGTAACTTCCGACGACAGGGGAACCGGCCGGTTTGTCGATCCGCTTCCACTGGAAACCGGACGTACCTTTCTGCTCGCGCCCGAAGACCCGGAACGCAGGGTGAAAATCACCTCGCACGATGCGGAAATCATGCTATTCGATGGCCGGATGCTGGCACAAAACGGCTGGTATGTGGTGCGCAGTCTGCTCCCCGCTGGAAAAACAGGTAAGGTGCTGAGCTGGATTGTGGAACCCCATGCCATCGAAGGCTGGATTCGGGAGCCCAACATCGGGTTCTCACAGGTGGGCTACCTCCCGTCGCAACCCAAAGTTTCGGTGATTGAACTCGACAAAAAAGACACACCGCTTGCAAATGCATCGCTGTATAAAATGGGCGCCGACGGCAAAGCTGCCGAAGTGTTCAGCGGAAACATCGAACCCTGGGGAGACTATTACAAATACCACTATGTGAAATTTGATTTTACTGCGGTGACCACTCCCGGTATTTATTACATTCAGTATGGCGACTTTACAACAAACAACTTCATTATAGCCAATACCGTTTACGACAAGATTACAGACGCCACCAGCGATATATGGATTCCCATACACATGAACCACATGTTTGTGCGCGAGGGGTACCGGGTGTGGCATGGCGAACCGTTTAAGGAAGGCTACCGGCAGGCGCCGCCAAACACCGATCATTTCGACCTCCACGGACAGGGACCCACAACCGATACAAAATACGAAGGGCTGGAACTGATTCCCGGATTAAACGTTGGCGGTTTTTTCGACGCCGGAGATTTTGATATCGAAACCGGCTCGAACATTGGTGTGGTGCAGAACTTTGTGCAAACCTGGGAGTATTTCAAACCCCAACGCGACCAGACGTTTGTCAGTCAGGAGCAGCGCTATGTGGATCTTCACCGTCCGGACGGCACTCCGGATATTTTGCAGTTTATCGAACACGGAGCCAAAAACCTGGTGGCCCAGGCCGAGATTATCGGCCACATGGCACAAACGCTTTCCAACTCGGTGCTGTACAATTACCATCACCTGGGCGATGCCGCCTCCATTACCGACGGCCTTCCCTTCAATCCTGACCTCGGTCCGTACGAAGTGGCCCCCACCGGCCTTTCCAGCGGGATGAAGGATGACATGTGGGCATTCACGAGCCGCAATCCCGGCCTCGACCTCAGGGCAGCCACCATGTTTGCCGCTGTCAGTCGCGCGCTGAAGGGATACAACGACGATCTTTCGGAACGCGCGCTGGCCCAGTCAAAACGATTGCTGAACGAGGCCACGGAACTGCTTGCCAGCCAGCCGGAGGAAAGCCGCGGCAGGCGATTTGGAGCGGCAGATGTGGGAACCAATCTCCAGTTGTACATCTCCACTGGCGAGCAGCAATATGCCGATAAATTCCTGGAACTTTTATGGCCCGCACTCGACAGGAACCTCAGTTACGTTATTTTGACGGCCTTGCACGGCATTCCGCACATGGACGCCTCCTACAAGGAAAAACTCCTGCCTTATGTTGAACAGTACAAAGAATACGTCGAAGGGCTTGAAAAGGACAATCCCTACGGAGTCCCCATCGGATTGGGCAACTGGGCAGGTAGCGGAGCCATCGTGAACTTTGGCACTACCATCTGTTTTGCCCACAAATATTTCCCGGATATTATCGACGCCAGCCATGCGTTCAAAACCACCAACTGGCTGTATGGCTGCCATCCGTACCACAACTATTCACTGGTGGCAACCATTGGCGCCGCCCGTCCCAAAGAAGTTTTTTACGGGAATAACAGGGCCGATTTTTCCTTCATTCCGGGCAATGTGGCGCCGGGCATACTGTTCCGGCAACCCGACCATTTTGAAAACTACGACGACTGGCCGTTCCTGTGGGGCCAAAACGAAGGTACCATTGGCGGAAATACCAGTTATTTAATTTTTGGATCAGCGTTTAAGAATTTGATAAAGTGAATCTCAAAATAAAGGCGGTCCGTTTCCGAACCGCCTTTTTGAGTAAATAACGTTATGAATATCTAATGAACCAGTGTTATGCCAGATCGTACCGGTCGAGGTTCATCACCTTGTTCCATGCGGCCAAAAAATCGTGCACAAATTTTTCCTGTCCATCGGCTGAACCGTACACTTCGGCCAGGGCACGCAGTTCGGAGTTGGAACCAAACAGCAGGTCAACGCGGGTGCCGTTCCATTTCAGGTCGCCGGTTTTGCGGTCGTGTCCTTCATATTGTTCTTTGTCCTCCGAAACAGCTTTCCAAACGGTGCGCATATCCAGCAGGTTCACAAAGAAATCATTGGTTAGCATTCCCGGCTTGTCGGTAAACACTCCGTGTTTCGAGCCGTCGTAATTGGAGTTCAGCACGCGCAACCCGCCAACCAGCGCCGTCATTTCGGGTGGAGTGAGTGTCAGCAATTGGGCCCGGTCAACCAGCATTTCTTCGGCTGAGCCCATGTATTTTACTTTCATGTAATTGCGGAATCCGTCAGCCAGTGGTTCCAGATATTTGAAGTTCTCCACATCGGTTTGTTCCTGTGAAGCGTCGGCGCGTCCGGGTGTAAAGGGCACCGAAACATCGAATCCGGCATCTTTGGCTGCTTTTTCTACTGCAGCACAACCACCCAGCACAATCAGATCGGCCAGCGAAACCTGTTTTTCACCGCCGGCATCATTGAATTCTTTTTGAATGCCTTCCAATGCATTCAGCACTTTGGCCAGTTGCTGCGGATTGTTCACTTCCCAGTCTTTTTGAGGCGCCAGTCGGATGCGGGCGCCGTTTGCTCCGCCCCGTTTGTCGGAGTCGCGATACGTGGAAGCCGATGCCCAGGCTGCTGATACCAATTCAGAAACAGTCAGTCCTGAACCCAGTATTTTGCCTTTCAGGTTGGCCACATCGTTTTGGTCAACCAACTTATGAGTAACTTCGGGAATCGGGTCCTGCCAGAGCAAATCTTCCGCAGGAACTTCCGGCCCGAGGTAGCGTGTTTTCGGCCCCATGTCGCGATGAGTTAATTTAAACCATGCACGGGCGAACGCATCTTCAAACTCAGCTGGATTTTCGAGGAACCGGCGTGAAATTTTTTCGTAATCGGGGTCAAATCGCAGCGAAAGGTCGGTGGTCAACATAAACGGCTGGTTTCGTTTTCCGGGGATATGGGCATCGGGCACACTGTTGGCGCCTGCCTGTCCGCGTGGTTTCCACTGCCATGCGCCTGCCGGGCTTTTCGTCAGTTCCCATTCGTAATCGAACAGGTTTTCAAGGAAGTTGATACTCCATTGGATGGGCGTTTTTGTCCAGGTTCCTTCCAGTCCGCTGGTAATGGTATCTTCTGCATTTCCTTTGCCGTATTTGTTTTTCCAGCCGAGGCCCATTTCCTCAAGTGGTGCGGCTTCGGGGTCGGGTCCGAGGTTGGAATCGGGCGCGGCACCATGCACTTTTCCGAACGAGTGTCCGCCGGCAATAAGCGCCACAGTTTCTTCGTCGTTCATGGCCATCAGTTCAAACGACTGCCTGATGTAATGTGCGGCTTTTTTCGGATCGGGATCACCGTTGGGACCTTCCGGGTTTACGTAGATTAATCCCATGTGGTCGGCAGCCAGCGGTCCTTCCAGTTCGCCTTTTTCGTTGTGGCGCTGGTCTTCCAGCCACTTGCCTTCCGAGCCCCAGTAAATGTCTTCTTCGGGTTCCCAAATATCTTCACGTCCGCCGGCAAATCCGAATGTTTTAAAGCCCATGGATTCAAGGGCTACGTTTCCGGCCAGAATCATCAAATCGGCCCACGAGAGTTTTTTGCCGTATTTCTGTTTGATGGGCCAAAGTAACCTGCGGGCTTTGTCGAGGCTAACATTGTCGGGCCAGCTATTCAGCGGTGCAAAACGCTGGTTTCCGGTGCCACCGCCGCCACGGCCGTCGGTAACGCGGTAAGTTCCTGCGCTGTGCCATGCCATGCGGATAAACAATGGTCCGTAATGTCCCCAGTCTGCAGGCCACCAGTCTTGTGAGTCGGTCATCAATTGTGTGAGGTCTTTTTTTACGGCATTCAGGTCAAGACTTTTAAACTCTTCTGCATAATTAAAGTTTTGCCCCATTGGGTTCGACTTTGAAGAGTGTTGGCGCAGAATGTTCAGATTTAATTTGTTTGGCCACCAGTCGCGGTTTCGTGTGCCACCGCCTGCAACGGGTTTTGTCCCGTGCCCGGTTACCGGACATTTGCTTTCGTCATTCGCGTTGTAAGCTTGGTTGTGCGGATCTTTGTTTTCCATTCTTTTTTTGTTTTTTTAAGTTATTTGTTGTGTTAAAATTCCGATAATTTGTATTAGTATTTCTTATATACTGATATTTTTAACTTATTGTTGTGTTTTTTCAACATGCTTTAAATTTAAGAAACTTAAACTGATTTTTAAAGTCTATCCTGTTTTTTTGGTTTTTAAATACCCATTCAAACCCGAAAAATTAAACAAGAAAATTATAGGATTGTTTGATACTTTTACTAATCTTTTAAGTTTTCAGACCTTCCCGGAAACATACCTTTCCGTATTTTTCTTAAAATCCATTACCTTTGCCCCGGAATTTAAAAGCGAAAAAATGAAAGCATACGTTTTTCCCGGACAGGGAGCGCAATACCCCGGCATGGGGAAAGATTTATACGAGAATTCGACTGAAACAAAAGCATTGTTTGAAAAAGCCAACGAAATTCTTGGCTTCAACATCACCGACATTATGTTTGAGGGTTCGGCTGACGATTTAAAGCAGACAAAAGTTACGCAACCGGCCATTTTCCTGCACTCTGTGCTGCTGGCCAAAACATTAAAAGATTTTGCACCCGACATGGTTGCCGGTCATTCGCTGGGTGAGTTTTCGGCACTGGTAGCTGCCGGGGCGCTGACTTTCGAAGATGGGCTGACCCTGGTTTCGAAACGTGCACAAGCCATGCAAAAGGCCTGCGAACTGGAACCTTCAACCATGGCTGCCATTGTTGGCCTCGACGATGAGGTAGTGGAAGAAGTTTGTAATTCCATTGACGATGTGGTGGTGGCTGCCAACTACAATTGCCCGGGACAGCTTGTTATTTCGGGCTCGGTGGCTGGCGTGGACAGAGCCTGCGAACTGCTTACCGAAAAAGGTGCAAAACGCGCCCTGAAACTTCCTGTTGGCGGGGCTTTTCATTCTCCACTGATGGAGCCGGCCCGTGAAGAACTGGCGGCGGCCATTGATTCAACAACATTCAAAACTCCGGTTTGTCCGGTTTATCAAAATGTAAATGCCCTGCCGGTAACTGATCCGGTGGAGATAAAACAAAACCTGATTGCCCAGTTAACTGCACCGGTGAGGTGGACCCAAACCGTAAAAAACATGATTGCCGATGGCGCTGCATCATTTACTGAAATCGGTCCGGGCAAAGTGTTGCAGGGTTTGGTAAAAAAGGTTGACCGGAATATGGAAACAGCGGGGATTGACCGGTTGGAAAATTAATTCTGCACTGCCTCTTTCAGCAATTTGGTTTTCCATTTTACATCGTCAGTAATGGCAATTACCGAAACGGTTGCGCCTGTAATACCATCGATGTTTTTACCTACTTCCAGCGTTCTGTTTCCTTGAAAACCTTCAAACTGTTTCAGCCAGCCGCGGGCCGAAATTTCATGGCCGTAGCTGGCCTGGTAATTGTAAACTTTTACGGTTTCAACGCTAAAGTCGACATTAAACAGGATGAAATAATCGAAATATTCACTATCAAAATCCACGGAGGCCGAATTTCCGGGAAGAGAACAACCTCCTGCCCGGCAGGTTTTTACCCTTCCGTAATGGATGTATGCTTTTATACCAGGCTGGCCGGGTGTTTCAACCAAATAAAACTTTTCTTCCGTATCTGGCTGGTTCACCAAACGTTTTTCAACCAATTCAAACTCATCTTTCCCAAACTGACTGTTCAGTTCTTTTAAAACCGGGCGGGGCAGGTCACCCGGAATGCCCTGCCCAACCGATATCAGAAAAGTAAATAAAAAACCTATGACTGCTATTTTTTTCATATTTTCAGAACATGATGCCTACGCCTGCATTAAAAGTTTTTACAAATTCGTTCTGGGTGGCTGATTTTACAAACTGCATATCGACTTTCAGCAAAGCTCCCTGCGCCATTTCCCATTCCAGTCCGCTAACAATAGCTTGTTTGTCGTAGGCTGGATTTGTATTGCCTTGTTCAACTGTATTCTGCGTATTCCATTTTTCGTAACGGATAAACGGGGTCAACTCTGAATGAACATTTTCGAGAGGTCTGAAAACGTTATAGGCAGCTTCTACATAAAATCCATTAAGCGAACTTCCCAAATCGTTTGGAGTGCCGTCGGTTTTTGCTGTAAACCGGTTGTACTGTTCCGAGTTTGAAATTCCTGCGTGGTAATACTGGCCTTTAAGTTCCAGTCCATTTACCGAATAACGCGCATCGAAGCCGAACATGGCAACTCCAACCACAGATGAATCGGCAGCAGCAAGTGCGGCCTGGTCGTTTTTATTCACACCATTATAAAGGGTGCTTTGGGTGTTTCCGGCATAAACCGATGCACCCAGGTTGAGTCCCCGAATACCGAAGTATTCCACTTTTCCTGCAAAGTTTGGCGAGCTGAAAATACTTTCTGCACCTTTTTGCCTGCCACTTCTCAGTCCGCTGCCGTTTAGTTTGGCACTTCCGTCGTAGCTTATAAATCCGTTCATCAGGTAAGCCTGGTATTTTATTGAGGCCGGCAAAATGTACCCCATAAAACCGGCGCCAATTTCCCTCCATGTGGTTGGAGTAATGTAGTTGTCAATGAGCGGGCGCTCCACTCCCCTGAAAAGATTTGGTTCATGATATTCGTTGGTGATTCCCATTGGTGTGAGCATCAGTCCGGCCCTGAAGTTGATGTAATTATTGATTTTGTGTTGTAAAAACGCTTGTTCAATGTAAACTTCTTTTACGTGTTCAAACTCAATTTCAGAAATAAACTGGGTGTTGTTGCTGAAACTGTAACCCAGCAACATGATAAACCGGTGTACATCCATTTTTCCGTTTTGTTTTATTTCACCGCCAACCGGCTGGTTGTAGTGAATACCGCCGTAACCGCCAATTTTAAGATTGCCGTCGGTTTGTAAAAGGCGTTCTGCAATATTAAAATAGAGGTTGTTTGGCAAACTGTCAGTTACCTGGGCTTTTACTAATCCGGAGAATATAAATAAAGAAAGTAAAATAAAATTCCGCTTCATGTTGTTTTATTTAGATTTAATAAAAATAAATATCTGAAGCAAAAATACATGAACGATTTGGTGCAGGAAATCCCAAGATGTTGGGATTTTTTTTCAGATGAGATCTTCGGGATTGATGGTTTCGGTGTCGAGCAGGTTATTCAGAATGGCGTAAACGGTTAATCCAGAGATAGATTTAATACCTGTTTTTTCGGTTATGTTTTTCCGGTGCGAAATGACTGTGTGAATGCTGATAAACAGTTTTTCGGCAATTACTTTATTGGAGTGGCCGAGAGAAACCAGTTTGAGTACATCTTTTTCACGTGTGGTAAGTTCTTCGCTATCGCTGTTTTTGGGTTGTTTCCGGGTTTTGTCCCAGCAACGCGCAACCAGTTTTTGAAGTTGCGGCGCCTGTGTTTTTGTGGTGATGTAAAATTTGCAAAAGGGCAGAGGCTCAGCCGGTTCTTCGTGGTCGTTCAGAAAAGCAATCCATTTAACCTGGTTATTTTTTTGAATTTGCTGATAATTGACAGTTTTTTCAGTCTCATTATATTCATAAATAATTACAATTTCCTGCCCGGTTAATTCACAGAAACCTTTTAACTCTTCTTGCTTTTCAAGTAAAATAATTTCGGTATTGAAATAACTGCGTAAAATCGCATTTATTCCTTTACGAATGATTTCCGAGGAGTGTATAACGAAGATTTTCCTGTTCATTTTTATCTCCCAAGTTTATTTTCAATTTCAATGGTCATGGGCATCAGGATTTTGTCTTCAATTCGTGCATGGTCTTCCAGATCTTTTTCGAACAGGGAGAGGGTGATTAAAAAATCGTTGCAAATATTTTCATCATAATCGGGTGAAACGTATTTAATGATTAAGTTTTTCAAATCGTTGAGCTTTTCATCCACATTCGAATGTTCCTGTTCAAAAGAGCGGATGGTATATTTGGGATCGAGTTTGTGGTTTTTTACCAGATTTATTACGTAGGGAAAAACCCGTTCTTCCTCGTAGTCGATGTGTTGGGTAAGTTCTTTTTTGTATTTTTTATAAAAAACATCAACCATTTGCAACCCTTTAAAATCGTGGTGACTGCTTGCTATAAGTTTTTCAAGCAAATCATCGAGCTTTGGAACAATGTATTGGAAATAATATTGGTGTGTTTTCCGCAGGTAGTGTGTAATTTCAAGGGGCGAAAACGAAAGCAGCTCCTCTCTGGGGAAATACTCCTCGTTGTGATAAGTATTTACAATGGCCAGAAAAAATCCTGTACTGATTTTTCTTTCCCGGCAAATTTCTTCAACTGTTTTGTCTTTTATTCCCAGTTTTATTCCAAAACGGTTTAAAACAGGAAGTAAATGGTAATTCCGGTGAATGAGGTAAGAAAGTTTGTCGGTCTTTTTAAAAATCTCCATGGTGTTTTATTTCTGTGTCAGCAATCGGTATCACAAGATTGTTGCAGGTTTCTGGTTTCAATTTGAAATGTAGTATGTACAATGTTAAACTTTTTTTTCAGTTCATTTTGAAGCAAAGTTATAAAATTGTCGTCGTTGCCATTGGGCATAACAAGGTGAGCTGTAAGTGCAATCTGGGTGGTGCTCATGGCCCAAATGTGGAGGTCATGCAGATTTTCCACCCCGTTTTTCGATTCAATAAACCGGCGTACTTTTTCCACATCAATATTTTTGGGAACCGCATCAAGCGCCAGGCTTATAGAGTCGAAAAACAACTGCCAGGTTCCCCAAAGAATAACAGCAATAATGATGAAACTCATTATGGGGTCAATCCAGTTTTTGCCAGTTTGTAAAATGAGAAATCCCGAAATCACAACTCCGAGCGAAACGGCTGCATCTGCTGCCATGTGTAAAAACGCACCCCGAATATTTAAATCGTGTTTTTGCCCTTTTATAAATAAAAGCGCAGTGAAAGTGTTAATAACTACACCAATTCCGGCAACAATCATCACTTGTTTTCCTCCAACTGGCTGCGGGTTTTGCAGTTTTTCAAAGGCATCCCATCCAATAGCGGCTACTGCACCAAACAAAAGCAGGGCATTTAAAATAGAAACCAGGATGGTTGTTTTTCGCAAACCGTATGTGTATTTTCCTTTTGGTTTGATGGTTGCCAGCCAGGCAGCAGTCCAGGCAAACGCCAGGCCCAATACATCGCTGGCGTTGTGACCGGCATCGGCCAAAAGTGCTGAAGAGTTGGCCAGAAGGCCGTAAAAAACCTCCACCGCCACAAAAAAAAGATTGAGGACAATGCCAATCGCAAAAGCTCTGCCATGTGGGGTTGAATGATTATGTTCATGCGAATGTGCCAAATCCTTTTATTTTTATTCAGTCTGAATTAAAAGCAAAATAAATACATTTTCATCTGTTTCAGCAAATATTAAATGAATATGTTGATTTTTGCCAACCAATATTTAACTTTTCGGGAGGTTGAATTCATCGCACCCAAAATTTTTTCCGATTTTTACAGTTTACAAAAGAAAAAGTATTGAAGCCAAAAGCCAAAAAGCGGATTATTGTTTCGGTAACCAGCGACCTGGTTTCCGACAACCGGGTACATAAAACTTGTGCAACACTCACTGAAATGGGATTTGATGTGTTGGTTGTGGGGAGAAAATTACCCGGCAGCCGGGCGGTTTCGCCGCAAAACTACCAAACCCAGCGACTGTATCTTCTTTTTACTAAAGGACCTTTGTTTTACGCCTGTTTCAACTTCCGGCTTTTTTGTTTGCTGCTTTTTTTGAAATTCGATTTACTGCTGGCCAACGACCTCGATACCCTCCCGGCAAATTTTCTGATTTCAAAACTGAAAAACAGACCACTGGTTTACGACAGTCATGAGTTTTTTACTGAAGTACCGGAACTGGTAAATCGTCCGCGGGTGAAAAAAATATGGGAATGGCTGGAACAAAAAACGGTTCCAAAGCTGAAATATGCTTATACGGTTTGCGATTCCATTGCAAAAATTTATACTGAAAAATACAATGTTCATTTCCGGGTGGTGCGAAATGTTCCGGTTGTCGCGAATTCAAACCAGAATGACAAAAAACATTCAGTGGATGCTGAAAAAATAATTTTGTACCAGGGGGCAGTGAATGTTGGCCGTGGTTTGGAACAGGCAATCCGGGCCATGAAAATGGTGCAAAACGCCAGACTGGTAATTGCAGGCGACGGAGATATCAGAAAAGAACTCGAAGAATTAACCGCCAGAGAGGGGCTTCAGGAAAAGGTGCAGTTTTTGGGACGGCTTTCCATTGATGAGTTAGTAAAACTTACCCCCAAAGCCGATTTTGGTCTTTCCATTGAAGAAGATATTGGATTGAATTACCGCTACGCTTTGCCCAACAAACTGTTCGATTACATTCAGGCGCGAATTCCTGTTTTGGTTACCAATCTGCCTGAAATGGCTGCGGTTGTAAATAAATACAGCATAGGGAGAGTAACCTCGTCGCTGGTACCAAACCACCTTGCAAAGATTTTTTTGGAAATGCTGACGGACCAAAACAGTCGTAAAATCTGGGAGCAGAATCTTGAAATCGCCGCCACTGAGCTCACATGGGAAAATGAAAAAAAGGTATTGAGGGAGATTTTTCAACCGTTTTTGTAATTAAAATCCAAGCAGGCTTTCAAAGTCGAGAAGCACCTTTTCTTTGGCCGAATCGGTAATAAAACCATTGGCACAAACCAGTGTGCGGGCAGGTTTACTGGCAATAGCCGCAAAATCGTGGGTTGCCATTATTATGGTTTTTCCTTCCCTGTTTAATTCCAAAAACAGGTTCATAATTTCTGAAGAAGTTTCGGGGTCGAGGTTTCCGGTTGGCTCGTCGGCAATAATAACAGGAGGATTGTTTAAAATTGCTCTTGCAATTACCACGCGCTGCTGTTCGCCGCCACTAAGCTGGTGGGGCATTTTTTGTTTTTTTTCGGTCATGCCCACACGTTTCAGCACCTGTTCAATACGTTCCAGTATATCCAATTTATTTTTCCAACCTGTTGCTTTCAAAACAAATTCAAGATTTTGGTAAACATTTCGGTCGGGCAATAACCTGAAATCCTGGAAAACTACGCCAAGTTTCCGGCGTAACAGCGAAATATCCTTGTGCTTAATATTTTTTAAATTAAAACCGACAACTTCGCCAAAACCTTTATTTAACGGAAGTTCGGCATTCAGAATTTTTATCAGGCTCGACTTCCCTGTTCCCACTTTCCCGGTTATGTAAACAAATTCTCCTGCCTGCACTTCCAGATTAACGTCAGAAAGTATCAGTGAATCACGCTGATGAATGTCGGCAGCAACAAGTTCAATTATTTTATTATCTGTCATTTTTATCAAATTCGTTTCGAATATATGTCTAATTTTTTTACCCGTTCATATAATAAAGAAAAGAAATAAACAGTTTCATGTTAAGAAAATTACACATGCCAAAGCAATTTGAAAGATTGATTATGTCTAAATTAGAACTTTGGTTTCGGATATCAGGTTTATCTTTGGCACGATATTTAACGGAGCCGATAGTCTGTAACGAAAATAATGAAACAACAGAAACATGAAAAAAATAAAAGTCTTATTCATTTTTGCCTTTTCCTTTTATTTATCGCTTACGCTTAATGCCCAGCAAACAGCATATTATGGAGATGTTAGTGAGGCTATCCAAATGGCACGAAATCTTTATCATCAAGGGAAATACAATGCCGCTTTCCGGCAATTTGAAATAGTGCAGAAACAGGTGGACCCAAAATCTGAACTTTATTCAGAAGCTCTTTATTTTAGGGCAGTTTCTGCCATGAAAGCCGGTCATAATTCAGGAAGCAGAATGTTGGAGCGGTTTATCGACGAATACCCTGAAAGTCCGTACATGAACAACGCCCTGGTAAACCTTGGCGATAATCAGTTTGAACGAAGACATTATGCTGCAGTTATTCGCACCTATTCCGAGGTTGACCGGGCATCGTTGAGTGATTCTGAACTTGTAAAACTGAAATACCAGAACGGGTATTCAAATTTAATGACCGAAAATACCGACCAGGCTTTAATAGAATTTATAGAAATTAAGGACAGGAACAATTTATACAGCCGCCCTGCAACTTACTATTGGGCGCATATTATGTACCTGCAGGAAAATTTTCAGTCGGCGCTCGACGGCTTCCGGCAACTTGAATCAGACCCGACCTATTCACGCGTTATTCCACTTTATGTCAGTCATATATATTATAAGCAGCAGCGGTATAACGAGGTAATAAACTATACCGTTTCTATAATTGATGAGGTGGAAGAAGAGCACAAAAGCGAATTGTCTAAAATTATTGGCGATTCCTATTTTCATCTTCGCGAATATTCCAAAGCCTTACCGTATCTCGAAACCTATTATCAGACCACCAGGCCAAAAACCCGCGAAGATAATTATCTGCTGGGTTATTGCTATTACAACACAGAACAGTTTGAAAAAGCAGTTCCATTGCTTGAAAATGCTTCAAGAGGAAAAGATGAAATGGCTCAAAATGCATATTACCATTTGGCCGACAGTTACATAAAAATAAATGAAAAGGAAAAAGCACGGGTGGCTTTTGAAGCGGCTTCAGAATTCGATTTTAATGAAAGAATTAAGGAAGACGCTTTGTTCAGCTTCGCCAAACTTACTTACGAACTTTCGTATTCACCGTTTAATGAAACCATTAAAGCTTTCGACAGATACATTACCCTGTACCCGAATTCTCAGCGAAATACAGAAGCTTACCGTTATTTAACCGAAGTTTTTATGGTTACCCGCAATTACCGCGATGCCATTAGTTCAATCGAAAAAATTGAAGTAAAAACATCTGAAATTTTGAGGGCCTATCAGCGTGTAACATTTTACCGGGGGCTTGAATTATTCAACAACCTGTCTTATAACCAGGCAATCGACCATTTTAACCAGTCGCTGCAAAACGGAAGTTACGACCGTGAATTGAATGCACGTGCCCTTTACTGGAAAGCGGAAGCACTTTACCGTGTTAGTGAATACGGCAGTTCAGCTGAAGCCTATTCCCAATTTTTACGAACTGCCGGTGCATTTTCACTCCCCGAATACAAAGATGCCGAGTATAATCTGGCTTACGCCTATTTCAAACTGGAAGATTTCAACCAGGCATCATTACATTTCCGTAATTACATTAACAGTTTGCAAGGTCAGCCAACCGAAAAACTGGCCGATGCTTATAACCGGTTGGGCGATTATTATTTTTCGAATGCAGAATATTCGCTGGCCCTCCAAAATTATCAGAAAGCATTTGAAATGAATACTTTCGATACAGATTACTCTCTTTACCAAATTGCTTTTTGTCAGGGACTTCAACATAACCAGCAGGGGAAAATTAATTCGTTACAAAGACTGCAGGAAGGTTTCCCCGATTCTGAATACCTGGATGATGCTTTGTATGAACTGGGCCGGGCTTACGAGCGACTTGGCCAGTCTGCAGAAGCAACACGAAATTACCGCAGAATTGTTGACAATCATGCTGAAAGCGCATATTTTCCAAGAACATTGTTGCAATTGGGGCTTATAAATTTCAATAACGGAGATTTTAATCAGGCACTTACTTACTACAAACAAGTGGCTGAAAAATTTTCCGGCACTCCGGAATCTCAGGCTGCACTGCTGGGAATTAAAAACAGCTATGTGGAAATGAATAATGTGGACGGCTATTTTGCTTACACCCGGTCACTGGGAGGTGGTGTAAATGTAACAACTTCAGAACAAGACTCGCTTACTTACATGGCAGCCGAAAGGCTATACCTGTCTGGCGAAACACAGGCTTCTGCACAGTTACAAAGGTATCTGCAACAATTTCCTAACGGAAGTTTTGCCACCAATGCCCATTTTTATCTGGCTGAAATCTTATATAAAGAAGGAAGTTTTTCGCAGGCTAACGAGCATTACACTTTTGTTGCCCGCCAGCCCAACAATATTTTCAGCGAACAAGCTTTGTCACGGGCGTCTGAACTCACTTTTAACGCCGGCGATTATGAAAATGCACTTGAGTTCTTTAACCGGCTGGAAAAAATTGCAGGGGGTAAATGGAATTTGTTAAAAGCATATACCGGGCAAATGCGCTGCAATTTTCAGTTGAAACGATACAATGAAGCCATTTTGGCATCTGCAAAAGTGAAAAAATCGGATGTTGCCAACGAAGCCTGGATACGGGAAGCAAACTTTGTTTCAGGGAAGTCGAATTACCTCGCAGGAAATCAAAATGCAGCGCTTGAATCCTTAAAAGCCGTGGCAACCGATACCAAACTTGAACAGGGCGCTGAAGCCAAATTTCTTGTTTCAGAAATTCTTTATAAACAAAACCAAAAACAGCAGGCTGAAGAAGAAATAATGGATTTTATTTCCAAAGGCACGCCTTTTCAGTTTTGGCTGGGGAAAGCATTTTTGCTGCTTTCTGATATTTATCTCGACAAAGGCGACGATTTCCAGGCCAAACACACCTTGCGCAGCGTTGTCGAAAATTATGGTGCCGATAATGACGGAGTGAAAGCCGAAGCCGCAAGAAAACTGGCAGAAATTGAAGCTCTTGAGCAAACTGAACAACAACGCGCCAAAGACAGCTCTTTTCAGTTAAAAATTAATGAAAATTAAAAAGCAACAATATGTTTTTGAAAACAACAAAATACTTTTTGCTGACAGCATTGGCAGCAACATCGGGTAATGCACTTGCTCAGCGAGATACTACGCTTACGCAGGAAGTGGAAGTAGTGAAAGCCTTTAAACCAACTATTTCTGATGCCAATAAAATTAGCAGTATGCCGGGTATTGAAGAAACTACGCATGAAAAACCAAATTTTAGCTACAGCATTTTCAGTCAGCCCATTTACAATACGTTTTCGGTAAACACGCTGAAAGCGGCTACATTTGAATCTGCCCCCAGGGAAGATACCGGATTTGGACTGGTTCGGGCAGGTGTTGGCAACTACAACAAGCCTTATGCTGAACTTTTTTTTAACAGCCAGAATTCCCGCAGTACTTTGTTCGGATTGCATGGAAAACACCTTTCTTCTCATGGTAAATTAAAACTTGAAGGGGAGGAGGAACGGGTTGATGCTCCGTTTTCTGAAAACGAAGCAGAATTATTTCTGAAACACCTTTTCAGGAGTTCTGTTTTGTCCGTTAATCTCGGATTTGAACACGACGGGTTTAATTATTATGGATATCCTATTGAGTCAGTTCCTGAATTACTGAAAGTGGAAGAGCAAGAGGTGAATTACTGGGGCAGCAGGCAAACTTTTTCCAAAGGAAGTTTTAACATTGGACTTGAAAATACGGCTGCACGGAAAAATGATTTTACCTTCGACTTTAATTTTCTATACCACTATTTTGGAACAAAAACCGGTCAGCGCGAGCATTTTGGCGAGTTTATGGCCGATGTGAAAAAGCCTTTTTATAACGGAACAGGTTTCCTTGAGGCAGGTATTACCTACGCGCAGGCCAGTGAAATTTCAGATAAGTATATGACGACTTTTGGCCGCAATCAAATTACTCCGGGCAAAAATTCGCAAACCTGGATTACTGCAAAACCTTCTTATTTATTGGGAGGCGATGTAGCCAATGTTCAACTGGGCGTGAATTCGTGGATTGTGATTGACAGCAGCACCGATATGAAGCTGAGGTTGTCGCCGAATATACGTGCAAACCTGGTTCCGGTAAAAGAAATCATTAAAATATTTGCAGGTATTGACGGGAATTTTATTCAGAATAATTATTCCAAAATTGCATACGAAAACCCGTTTGTTGACCCTGAACATTTAGTAAAAAACACGTTTGAACAGTTTCGGTTTTTTGGAGGGTTTGATGGGAAACTTGCCACCAAAACCAATTTCAAATTTTCGGTAGATTATTCCATGATTAAAGATCAACCACTCTATTATCAGTTCAGGTATGGAAATTTTACAGAAACGAATTTAAGTTCGTCCATTGTGGATAATGATTTTGATGTATTGTACGATAATCTTGATTTGCTGAAGTTTAACCTTGAGATTTTCCATGTTTCTTCGGAAAAGATGAACTTATTGCTTTCAGGAAACTACTACGTTTACAAAATGGAAACTTTGGACGAGCCGTGGAATTTACCTGATTGGGATGCCAAATTGTCACTGTCTTACCAGGTTTCTGACCAGTTAAGTTTGTCGTCTGATCTGTTTTTTACCGGCAACCGGCAGGCATTGATTATGGGCATTCCCGGAGATGATTCGCGTCCGCTCACAAACAGTGAATTACTGCAGCATGAAGATCTGCTAACGGAATCCTACAATCTTTCAACAGTTTTCGACCTTAATTTTAATGCCACATACAAAATAACCAATCAATTTTCGGTTTTTGCCCAGTTAAATAATTTCGGTTTTCAGCAGTACCAACGGTGGCTGGGTTACCCGGTTCAGAGTTTCAACATTTTGGGTGGGTTGAGTTATGCTTTTTAACCTTAGTTTTATCTGAATTTTTTGTGTGGTAAAAAATACTTTTTTTAACGATTTCTTAAAGTGTTTTTGTGCTCATTTCCAGGTTAATATCTTGTTGAAAAAAAGGGGTTAAAAACGCCGGAAAATACCTGTGTCTTCGGTTAATTTTGCTATATTTGCGCGACACTTTTTGAGAATCGAGAATGTTTGATTAAGTGTCTGTATTTAAGATTGTTTTATATTGGTAGGAATGTTTTTTTTACCCGAATGCAATCTGATTTTTTTTAATTAACAGGTAGAAAGAAAATAAAGAATAAATATGAGCGAGATTGAAAAAAAAGTGAATCCCTCTGAAGGAAACGGAAACTATTCTGCGCAAAGTATTCAGGTGCTCGAAGGCCTGGAAGCTGTGAGAAAAAGACCTTCGATGTACATTGGAGACACCAATGAAAAAGGATTACACCATTTGGTTTACGAGGTGATTGATAATTCAATTGATGAAGCACTTGCAGGATATTGCAGCAATATAGATGTGATAATTCACGAAGATAATTCCGTTACCGTAAAAGACGACGGGCGTGGTATTCCTACCGAAATACATACCAAAGAAAAGAAATCGGCGCTTGAAGTGGTCATGACCGTTCTTCACGCTGGGGGAAAATTTGATAAAGATTCATACAAAGTTTCAGGTGGTTTGCATGGTGTGGGTGTTTCCTGCGTTAATGCACTTTCATCATACCTGAAAGCTGAAGTTCATCGTGACGGGAAAGTCTGGGTACAGGAATATTCCATAGGGAAACCCAAAGAGAATGTGAAAGTAGTTGGCGATACGAATGTAACCGGAACTTACGTTACGTTTAAACCAGATGAAAACATTTTTCAAACTACAGTTTACAAATATGAAATACTGGTTGCCCGTTTGCGCGAGCTTTCCTTTTTGAACGCCGGAATCCGACTGTCTATAATTGATGAAAGGCAAAAAGATGAAAATGGTGAATTCAAGTCTGAAGAGTTTTATTCAGAAGAAGGGCTAAAAGAATTTGTTAATTATCTTGACGATACACGAGTTAAACTTACCCAGGATATAATTCATATTGTTACCGACAAGAATGATATTCCAGTTGAAATTGCTATGCAGTATAATTCAACTTTTTCAGAAAACATTCATTCCTATGTAAACAATATCAATACAATAGAAGGAGGTACTCATCTTACCGGTTTTCGTCGCGGGTTAACCCGTACATTAAAAAATTATGCTGAAAACTCGGGAATGTTATCAAAACTAAAATTCGATATTAGCGGCGATGATTTCAGGGAAGGACTAACAGCAGTTATCTCAGTAAAAGTAGCTGAACCTCAGTTTGAAGGTCAGACAAAAACCAAACTGGGGAACTCCGAAATTAGTTTAGCTGTTGACCAGGCAGTAAGCGAAGCACTTTCAATATATCTTGAGGAAAATCCGAGATCGGCTAAAACCATTGTGAATAAAGTTGTTTTAGCAGCCCAGGCACGCCATGCAGCCCGTAAGGCTCGCGAAATGGTTCAACGTAAAAGTGCTTTGTCGGGCGGTGGTTTACCGGGGAAATTAAGCGACTGTTCGGAAAAAGACCCTGCTTTAACAGAAGTATTTTTGGTTGAGGGCGATTCGGCAGGCGGAACTGCCAAACAGGGGCGCGACAGGAAATTCCAGGCCATTCTTCCACTTCGTGGTAAAATTCTGAATGTGGAAAAAGCCATGGTTCATAAAGTTTTCGAAAGCGATGAAATAAAAAATATTTATACTGCACTGGGTGTGACTATTGGTACCGAAGATGATTCAAAGGCACTGAATATGGAAAAACTCAGGTACCATAAAGTTATAATTATGACTGATGCCGATGTGGATGGGAGCCACATTGCCACTTTAATAATGACTTTCTTTTTTAGGTATATGCAGGACCTGATTAAAGCTGGTTACCTGTACATTGCCACCCCTCCGCTTTATTTACTTAAGAAAGGTAAAAAAGAAACCTATGCCTGGACTGAGCAACAACGCCGGCAAATTATTGAAGAATGGGCCGATGGTGTAGAAAGCAATTTGCACACCCAGCGGTACAAAGGTTTGGGAGAAATGAACGCTGAACAATTATGGCAAACTACCATGAATCCCGAAAACCGTACCCTACAACAGGTAACCATAGAAAATGCAGCCGAGGCCGATCATATTTTTTCTATGCTTATGGGCGATGATGTTCCGCCACGCCGGAAATTTATAGAAGATCACGCTACCTATGCAAATATAGATGCTTAATGATGAGAGAAATTAGAATCTTAATAAGAATCCGGGTTTTTAGGGCCCGGATTTTCAATTTTTGAAAATATATGAATATTTGTGTTTTTTCTTCTTCAAGCAATGCCATTTCAAAAGTTTATTTTGATGAAGCCAGAAAGCTTGGAAAGCTTATTGGCGAACAAGGGCACACCCTGGTGAATGGCGGCGCAAATGTGGGTTTAATGGAAGCAGTAACCATTGCTGCTTCTGATGCAGGTGCAAAAACAATTGGTATTATTCCTGAACGATTTGTACAACGATCGCTGGCTTCAACCAATTCTCATGAAGTTATCAGCACCAAAGACATGCAGGAAAGAAAAGCAAAAATGCGTGAAATTTCTGATGCGTTTATTGCTCTGCCGGGAAGTTTTGGAACATTGGAGGAGATTTTGGAAGTTTTAACGCTCAGGCAACTTTCCTATCATACCAAACCAATCGTATTTATCAATACAAATAATTTTTATCAATTTCTTTTTAAGCAGTTTGAACAGGCATTTGCTGAACAGTTTGCAAAAGAAATTTACCGCGATCTCTATTTTTCTGCCGAACATGCAGAAAGTGCGCTGGAGTATATCACATTTTACCAACCAAATGAACTCGACTCGAAGTGGTTTGTTGTGCCAAATAAATAAATTAGAATGATATTTCTGACAATGTTGCATGTTCTTTTTGTCCGGGAATATTCACTTTTTAACAAAATGGACTTTTGGTTGTTAAAATATGCAAAATGAAGTGTGTTGTGCGTTATAACAAAAACAACTGGCAAATTATTTGCGTTATAGTCAACACTTTTAATTTTAATTTTTAAACCATGAAAAATACAAAAAAATATACTCTGACATTTCTGCTGGTTTTGGCCAGTGCCTTTTTGGCTGTATGGATTTACAGTTCGTTTTTTAATAAACCACAGGTAATAACTGTTACGGAACAACGTCCGATGAGTTTTGTTAATTTGCCTGCAAACAGCCAGCAGCAACTTCCTGATTTAACTTTTGCTGCCGAAAATTCAATACATGCCGTGGTGCACATCGCAACTCAGTCAGTTAGGGGCGGCGGCTGGTCAAGTGGAAATCCGTTTTTCGATGAGTTTTTTGGAATTCGGCCACAGCAACCACAGTTAGCTACGGGTTTTGGTTCGGGTGTTATTCTTTCCGAAGACGGATTTATTGTAACCAACAACCATGTTATTGAACAGGCACAGAAAATAAAAGTCATTTTAAATAATAAACGCGAATACGACGCACGTTTGGTTGGGGCAGATCCTTCTACCGATTTGGCACTGCTAAAAATAGAAGCAGAAGATTTACCCTATTTGACTTACGGAAATTCAGACGAACTGAAACTTGGAGAATGGGTACTGGCCGTGGGAAATCCGTTTAACCTTACCTCTACTGTTACTGCCGGAATAGTGAGTTCCAGGGCACGAAACCTTGGAATAAATACCGATCAATATTCCATTGAATCATTTATTCAGACTGATGCTGCGGTTAACCGCGGAAACAGTGGAGGAGCGCTGGTAAACCAACAGGGAAACCTGGTAGGAATAAATACTGCCATCGCTTCACAAACAGGCAACTATGCCGGATATTCATTTGCTGTGCCGGTTTCTATTGTGCAAAAAGTAGTAGCAGACCTTAAAGAGTTTGGCGAAGTTCAACGTGCTCTGCTTGGAGTAAATATTATGGATGTTACCGGTACTTTGGCTGATGAAAAAGGCCTCGATAAAGTTGAGGGTGTTTTTGTTGCTGCCGTAACCGAGAATGGAGCAGCACGGGAAGCCGGTATAAAAGAAGGCGACGTGATAATGAGCGTGGCAGGCAGTCCGGTCAATTCTTCAGCCGAGTTACAGGAAAAAGTGAGCCAATTCCGGCCGGGTGACGATGTAAAAATTGTTGTAAAAAGAAATGGCGACAGGAAACAATTTACGGTAACCTTGCGTAATAAACACGGTGATACACAAATTGTGCGTGATAACGTTACTGTTTTGGGCGCAAGTTTTGAAACCGTTGGCAACAACGACAAACAAAATTTAGGTATTGAATTCGGAATACAAGTTAAAAAATTAGAAAAGGGTAAACTCAAAGATGCAGGTTTGAATGAGGGGTTTATTATAACCCACGTGAACAAAAAACCCATTTATGAGGTCAATGATTTTAAGAGAGAGATTGGAAATGCGAGGGGAGGAATTTTGGTTGAAGGAGTTTATCCAAATGGTGAACTGGCTTACTTTGTTTTTGGTGTGGATTAGTAATTGTAAAAAATACCTTTAACAAACTATTAAAAATCAATTTTTGAGTAGCCTGCTCCTTTTTCGCTAATAATTAATGTTCTATATTTGCACGTTTTTTTAAGGAGAGTTTATGAGACAGCTAAAGATCACAAAGTCCATCACGAATCGTGAAAGTGCCTCACTGGATAAGTATTTGCAGGAAATTGGCAAAGAAGAGCTTATTACAGTTGAGGAAGAAGTTGAATTGGCCCAGCGAATTAAAAAGGGTGACCAGGCTGCTTTGGAAAAATTAACAAGAGCAAACCTCAGGTTTGTTGTTTCTGTTGCAAAGCAGTATCAAAATCAGGGACTTAGTCTTCCTGACTTAATTAACGAAGGAAACCTTGGCCTGATAAAAGCCGCTGAAAAATTCGACGAAACACGAGGCTTTAAATTTATTTCATATGCTGTGTGGTGGATAAGGCAATCTATTTTACAAGCGTTGGCCGAACAATCGCGTATTGTTCGCCTCCCGTTAAATCAGGTTGGGTCCCTAAATAAAATAAATAAAGCCTTTTCAAAATTTGAACAGGAACACGAAAGAAAACCCTCACCTGAAGAGCTGGCCGATTCCTTGGAATTACCTGCCGATAAGGTTGCCGATACTTTAAGGGTTTCCGGAAGGCATGTTTCTGTTGACGCTCCTTTTGTTGATGGTGAAGATAACAGTTTACTGGATGTTTTGGTGAATAACGATTCTCCTAACGCCGACCGTGCACTCATTCAGGAATCGCTTGCACGTGAAATTCATCGTGCATTGGCAACATTAACTGAAAGAGAAGCAGACATCATTCGGCTGTTTTTTGGCATTGGCTGCCAGGAGATGACTCTTGAAGAGATTGGTGAGCGTTTCGGATTAACACGCGAGCGGGTTCGCCAAATAAAAGAAAAGGCAATTCGCAGGTTGCGTCATACCTCAAGAAGTAAATTACTAAAAACGTATTTGGGTTAATTTATTAAACGTATATAGAAAACGGTGGTCAGATGATGGTCGCCGTTTTTTGTTTTGAAATGTTTCCAGCCATAAACTACTGAGAATTTCGTTTTTCCAGAAGTACAACATTTTCAACATGATGGGTGTGCGGAAACATATCAACAGGCTGAACTTTAGTTGTTTTGTAATAATCATTCAGTATTGAAATATCGCGGGCCTGTGTGGCCGGATTGCAGCTTACATAAACTATTTTTTCTGGTAAAATCGATAAAATAGTTTTCAATACATCCGAATGCATTCCGGCACGCGGTGGATCAGTAATAATAACTTCAGGACGTCCATGCGATTCAATAAATTCTTCGTTAAGTAAATCTTTAATGTCTCCTGAGAAAAAATAAGTATTTTCAATCTGATTTAAAAGTGCATTTTCTTTGGCATCTTCAATGGCTTCCGGAATATATTCCAACCCCACAACCTTTTTAGCATTTTTGGCAATAAAATTGGCAATGGTACCGGTTCCGGTATATAAATCATAAACAATTTCATTTCCGTTTAACCCGGCAAATTCTCTTGCAACTTTGTATAATTCAAAAGCTTGTTCAGAATTGGTTTGATAAAAGCTTTTGGGGCCGATTTTAAACCTCAGGCCTTCCATTTCTTCAAAAATATAATCGCGGCCGTAAAACTGTAGTATTTCCTGGTCATGAATTGTATCGTTGCCTTTTTGGTTAATTACGTATAGAAGTGATGTTATTTCGGGAAATTGATTTTTAACGGCCTCCAAAAGGTGCTTTATTTTTTTTCTGTCATTCTGAAAAAAGGAGAGAATAACCATTGTTTCACCAATTGAACTTGTGCGAATGATGAGGGTTCTTAAAAGTCCTGTTTTTTGTTTTATATCAAAAAAGCTATACCCATTCTCCAATGAAAAGTTGTAAATAAAATTGCGAATTTTATTTGATGGATCAGGTTGCAGCCAGCACTTTTCAATGTTTATAACTTTGTCGAACATTCCGGGAACATGAAAACCCAACGCATTAAGGTTCGCTATTTCTTCCCCTGATTCAATTTCTTCAGCCGATAACCACCTTTTGTCAGAAAAAGTAAACTCAAGTTTGTTTCTGTAAAAAGTATCTTTTTTTGAACCTTTGATAGGAAAAATTCCCGGAAGTTCTATTTTCCCAATTCTTTTTAACTGGTCTTCTACTTGTTTTTGTTTATAATTTAATTGTTTTGGGTATGGCAGGAATTGCCATTTGCAACCACCGCAAATTCCAAAATGCTGACAAAAAGCATCAGTTCTGTCTTTGGAAAATTCATGTATTTGGGTAACAATAGCCTCCTGGTATTTTTTTCTTTTTTTAATTACCTGAAGGTCAACAACATCTCCTGGAATTACCAGTTTAGTAAACACAACAATGTTTCCTATGCGGGCCAGTGCTTTTCCTTCTGAACCAATATCTTCTATTTGAACCTTTTCGTAAAATGGTTTTTTCTTGTTTCTTCCCACTTTTTTTTTGCAAATATAATGTTTATAGGCGATTGCTGAGGAAAACAGGCGTTTTTCTGATTCCCGATAGTAAACACGTTTTCCCATTTTGGGAAAAATAATGAATTTTGGAAGAATAATGTATTTTTTGTCAATTAATTACTTTTATAATAGAAAGTTTTTTAATTATATTTGTTACGATTTAATGGTTGGTTTTATTTTCAGAAATAGAACTTAAAAAGGGGAAAGCATCTTCTGTATTTATGATTGGTTTTGTGTTTAGGGGTTTGTAAATCATCAATCATCTTCAAAAAGCGTCCATAGCTTTCCCCTTCTCTTTTTACCCGAAAGGGTATTTTTTTTATCCAATTTTTTTAATTTTTCGTTTTGCTTTAATAATTATCTTTGGCCACGTTGTAAAAAGGAAATGATTTCGTTAGACAAGATACAAGTTAGCTTTGGAGGTTTTGATTTACTAAAGGAAACCAGTTTTTTGGTTCGTCCGGATGACCGGATTGGATTAATTGGGAAAAACGGTGCAGGAAAAACAACTCTGTTGAAATTAATTTCAGGAATGTTACAACCTTCAGAAGGGGAGGTGAATATTCCCAAAGGCACCACAATTGGTTATCTTCCACAGGAAATGAAACTGGAAGACAAGAACACATTGTTGGACGAAACCATGCTTGCTTTTGATGAATTACTTTCCCTGGAAAAAAGAATTGCAAATCTTAATGTTGAAATTTCGGCATCTGCCGATTTTCATTCTGAGGAATATCTCAATAAACTAAACCTGATTTCTGATTTAAATGAAAGGTATTCAATTTTGGGAGGTGACTCCTACCAGGCTGAAATAGAACAAACGCTTTTGGGCCTTGGTTTTGAGCGGAAAGATTTTTCCCGTCCCACTTCAGAATTTAGCGGTGGCTGGCGTATGCGCGTTGAACTGGCCAAGGTGTTGTTGAAAAAACCAGATATTATTTTGCTCGACGAACCTACCAATCATCTTGACATTGAGTCGATTCAATGGCTTGAAAATTTCCTGAAAAATTATAAAGGCTCAATTGTGCTTGTTTCTCATGATAAAGCTTTTCTTGATGCTGTTTGTAACCGGACACTTGAAATTTCGCTCGGGAAAATTACAGATCAGAATATGAATTATTCTGCCTTTGTGAAATGGAAAAAAGAGCAGCGCGAAATCCGTATGGCATCATATCGCAACCAGCAGAAAATGATTGAAGACACTGAAAAGTTTATCGAACGATTCAGGTACAAAGCCACTAAAGCAGTTCAGGTTCAGTCTCGTATAAAACAGTTGGATAAACTTGACAGGATTGAAATTGAAGAGCAGGATAATGCCAGCCTGAAATTGAAATTTCCACCAGCTCCGCGATCTGGCAGAGTGGTGGTGGAGGCTAAAAATATTACAAAAATATACGATAAGCTTTTGGTTTTGAACGATATCGATCTGAAAATAGAACACGGGGAAAAAGTGGCTTTTGTTGGTCGAAACGGAGAAGGTAAAACCACTTTGGTCAGGATTATTCTTCAACAAATTGATTTTTCAGGATCATTAAACATTGGGCACAATGTTAAAATAGGATACTTTGCGCAAAATCAGGCGCAGTTACTTAATGGTGAATTAACTGTTTTTGATACCATTGATGAAATTGCGGTGGGCGAAGTAAGAACAAAAATCAGGGACATTCTGGGTGCTTTTTTGTTTTCGGGCGATGTTGTGGACAAAAAGGTAAAAGTATTAAGCGGAGGTGAAAAGTCGAGGCTTGCTATGATTCGCTTAATGCTGGAGCCGGTAAATCTGCTGGTACTCGATGAGCCGACCAATCACCTCGATATGCAATCGAAAGAAATTCTGAAAGAGGCACTTGCTCTCTTTTCCGGAACTGTTATTGTAGTTTCGCACGACCGCGAATTTTTGGACGGAATGGTGGATTGTGTTTATGAATTCCGGAACAAAAAAATAAAACAACATCTGGGAGGTATATACAATTTTCTTCAGAAAAAGAGGATGGAATCGTTGAAAGAGCTGGAAATACCTTCGGTAAATGGCAACACACAAAAAAATAATAAGGCAAAAATTGAAACCAAAAACCGGGGAATTAGTTTTGAGGAACGAAAGGAAATAAACCGGAATGTTTCAAAGCTGGGAAAAACAGTGATTGAAATAGAAGAAACGATTGAGTCTTTGGAAAATGAAATATCGGAAATGGATGAACTTTTAGCGAATCCGGAAAATCTGGAAGATGAAGGAATTTACAATCGGTACGACACGTTAAAAATTGAATTGGCCCAAACCATGGAACAATGGGAAAAAATGCACGAAGAACTGGAAACCTGGAAAGAAAAAAAAGCTGCAAATGAATAGAGAAGATTATATTTTTGGAACCAGGGCCGTTATTGAAGCCATCAAAAACGGGCGAAATATAGAGAGGGTTCTGATTAAAAAAGGACTTGATAATGATTTGTTCGCAGAACTGTTTCTGTTATTGAAAGAAAATAATATTCCGTTTCAGTTTGTACCGATCGAAAAAATTAACCGGGTAACCAGAAAAAATCATCAGGGAATTGTAGCCTATATTTCTGCTGTTGAGTATTTCGATCTGGAAACTCTAATTCCCGGACTATTCGAAGCAGGAGTTGATCCATTAATCCTAATTCTCGACCAGGTAACCGATGTCAGAAATTTTGGAGCAATTGTGCGAACCGCAGAATGTGCCGGAGTTCATGCCGTGGTAATTCCTGAAAAAGGAATGGTACGAATTGGGGCCGACGCAATAAAAACATCGGCAGGGGCTTTGCACGCTGTTCCGGTTTGCAAAGTAAAAAGTTTGCAAACTGCAATCCATTTCCTGAAAAATTCCGGGATAAGAATTATTGCTGCCACTGAAAAAGCAACTAAAATTTTTACTGAATCTGAAATGAATTCTCCTCTTGCAATCATAATGGGTTCGGAGGATGCAGGTATTTCTTCATCCATTCTTCAGTTAACGGATGAACAGGTTAAAATTCCGTTGTTTGGAAAGATTGAGTCTTTAAATGTTTCGGTTGCAGCCGGACTAATGATTTACGAAGCCATCAGGCAACGGAATTAGCTGTTTACAGGGATGGTTCGTTTGAAAGTTTGTTCAAGCGAAATAAACGTTTCAGTGCTGGCAATTCCTTGAATTTTTTGAACCTGGTTGCTTAGAATCTTTTTCAGGTGCTCGTTGTCTTTGGCATAAACTTTTACAAAAATGGCATACTGCCCTGTGGTGTAATGGCATTCAACAATTTCAGGAATTAGTTTCAGCTTTTCAACTACTTCAGAAAAAAGTCCCCCTTTTTCCAAAAAAACACCAATATAACTACACGTTTTGAATTCAACTTTATTTGGGTTAATATGGTACCCCGAACCAATAATTACTTCAAGGTCAATCATTCTGTTCACTCTTTGGTGAACTGCTGCCCGGGAGATACCTACCTCTTTTGCTACATCTTTAAACGGAATGCGTGCGTTTTGGGTAATTATATCCAGAATTTTCAAATCAATATCGTCTAAGCTGCTTTTTAAGGTCATCGTGCACTAAATTTTCAATCAAAAATAGAAAAAAACATATTAAAAACGGAGTTATTCAAATGAGTACTGGTTTTAATTTCCTGATTTTTGTTTTCCTGTTTTTTTAATCACATAATTTTGTTTATCCAAATGTTAATAAATTTTATATTTTAATATTTTTTTGATATTAAAATTACAAATAAGTATCAAATTGATATATTTGCAACCTGAATAGTATCAATAAGACAAATTTTAGACTAAAAGGCAAAGTTATGAAAAGTACAAAAAAATGGTGGTTCATTTTAGGATTACTAATTGTTGCAGGCTTAGTGGGAGTGATTCTTCCTGCAGGATCAACTGAACAGGATTACTCTGGCCTTGTTGCCGGAGATACAGCCTGGATGCTCACTGCAACTGCACTGGTTTTATTAATGACACCCGGTCTCGCTTTCTTTTATGGTGGAATGATTCAACCCCGTCACATTATTTCCACCATGCTGCAGAGTTTTATTGCCATGGGTATAGTTAGCGTGTTGTGGGTGGTAATCGGTTTTAGTATCGCTTTTGGCGATAGTATAGGAGGAGAGGGATATGGTATTTTTGGAAATCCGTTTACTTTTTTCATGTTTAAAGGAGTGGGTGGCGGAACTCATCCTGATTTTTCACCTACTTTCCCGTTAGCGGTATTTGCCATGTTCCAGTTAAAGTTCGCAATAATTACCCCTGCACTTATTACCGGTTCTTTTGCCGGAAGAGTGCGTTTCAGGGCATATATGCTATTTATCTGTTTATTTGTGATTTTTATTTATTCGCCGCTGGCTCACTGGACCTGGCATCCGAACGGTTTTTTAAGAAACTGGGGCGTGCTCGATTTTGCCGGTGGAACCGTGGTACACATGTCGGCCGGATTTGCTGCTTTGGCAGGGGCCATTTTTCTTGGACGACGGAAAGATGCAATGAAAAAATTCAAACCTGCCAATATACCTTACATACTTCTTGGGGCAGGGATGCTTTGGTTTGGCTGGTTTGGTTTTAATGCAGGTTCAGCCCTTGCTGCCGATTCGGTTGCTGCCCGTGCCCTGGTAAATACCAATACTGCTTCTGCCGCGGCAATGCTAACCTGGATTTTTTTCGATGCCGCAAAAGGAATTAAACCTTCGGCTGTTGGTGCTTCCATTGGTTTGGTGGTTGGTTTGGTTGCCATAACGCCTGCTGCCGGTTTTGTAGATGTCGGATCTAGTATTTTTATTGGCGTAATTGCTGCAATAATCAGTAATTATGCTATTGCATTAAGAACAAAATCAATGCTTGACGATACGCTGGACGTATTTCCGGCGCACGGTATGGGTGGAATTACGGGAATGTTGGCTACGGCCATCTTTGCCAATGATGTTGGACTTATTCACGGAGAAATAACAACTTTTCTATACCATTTACTTGCGCTGGTAATCGTTAGCATTTTTACTTTTGGGGGTTCATTGCTAATGTATAAAATTACCGATTTGATTATTCCCATGCGGATTTCTCCCCATGGTGAAAAAGTTGGTTTAGATATTAGCCAGCACGATGAATCGTATGACTTTGTTTACAGGGAATAATAATGCGCACAAAAAAGCCGGCAAAAACCGGCTTTTATTTATTGAATCGGCACTTGCCGTTTAAAGTCCATCTCAAGAGACATAAAGGTTTCGGTGCGCGCAATGCCTTCAATTTCCTGAAGTTTATCATCTATTATTTTCTTCAGGTGTTTGTTGGTTTTTGTCTGAATTTTAATAAAAATGGCATACTGACCTGTGGTGTAATGACATTCTACAATTTCAGGAATATCGCGCATTGCAGCTACAACCTGGCGGTGGTATTTTGCTTTTTCAAGATAAATTCCCATGTATGCACAGGTGTTATATCCCAGTTTTTGAGGATTCACAATGAATTCACTTCCGGTAATCACTCCAATATTCAAAAGCCGCTGAACACGCTGGTGTATGGCCGCTCCGGATACGCCACATTCCCTGGCTACTTCTAAAAATGGAATACGTGCATTTTTAGTTATCAATTTCAGGATTTTTTCATCCAGTTGGTCAATGTCGGCTGCTTGCTCGAGGTAATCTGCTTTATCCATGCTTCTAATTTTCCATTTGAGTTTCAAATTATAAAACAAAAGTATGAAAAATTTATAATTGCAAATCAGGAATGCTTTATAACATTACATTTAAAATCTCGTTGGAAAATTAGTCCCGTGCAGACTTTTGTTCGAAACTATTTGGATTATAGAGATTTGCCAAACCTTGTTTGATGTCTGCACCGGATGGTTCCTGAAAAACCCGTAAATCAAACTCGGGAATGACGGCAAGAATATGGTCAAAAATATCTGCCTGAATAGATTCATAGCGTGCCCAGGCTTTGTCTTTACAAAATACATAAATTTCAACTGGTAATCCTTTTTCAGTAGGATGCAGGTGGCGAACCAGAAAAGTCATATCGTTATTAACCATAGGGTGTTGGCGCAAATAAACCTCTAAATATTTTCTGAAAACACCAATGTTTGTTTGCCGCCTGCCACTAATTATATCTTCATCAGAAATATTTCTTTCCTTGTTATATTCCCTGATTTCCTCCTCTTTTTTCCTTACATAATCACGAATTAAAAGGAATTTTTCCAGCCGGTTCATCAATGCGCTGTCGCATAGTTTAATCGAGTTCATATCAATGTTAATGGCTCGTTTTATCCGACGTCCACCTGATTCTTCCATCCCTTTCCAGTTAATAAACGATTCGGAAACCATGGAATAGGTAGGAATGGTAGATATAGTGCGATCCCAGTTTTGAACTTTAACTGTATTTAAGGAAATGTCAATTACGGTGCCATCGGCGCCCCTGCTGCGCATTTCAACCCAGTCGCCAATTTTTACCATATTGTTTCCTGAGAGTTGAATGGATGCCACAAATCCTAAAATGGAATCTTTAAAAATCAGAAGTAAAACAGCCCCCATTGCACCTAATCCGGCTAGCAAAACTGTCGGGTCGCGTTCAAGTAAAATTGAAATAATGAGAATACCGGACAAGGAAAAAATCAGAATTTTAAAAAGTTGTAAGTATCCTTTTATGGGCCGGTGCATGGCATAAGGCGTAGTGTTGTATATGTCGAGTCCGGCATTCAGCAGTGAATTTAGGACGAAAATGAAAATAAATACAAAATAGATTTGTGCAGTTTTGGTCAAAAAACCTGCCAGCGAAAAATAGTAATCTTTTGCAAGCATGCTTAATGTAGCTTCGCTCAATTCAGTAAGTTCCTGGTGAATAATTGGATAGGAAAAATCGGCTGAGTGGTACAGTATAAATGCAGGTATCAAATGTGCCAGATTTCTGAAAACTTTCCGGTTTACCAACATATCGTCCCATGATGTTTTTGAGCGAAGTGCAATCCGGTTAACAATTTTTATAATAATTTGTCGGGTTAAAAAATGTCCAAGCCAGGCCATTACAAAAAGAAGAATTAAAGTAGCGAAGGCTGCTCCTGGCTTAGCGAAAAATTCTAAATGTTCAACAGAACGAATGGTATCAAGCAGAAATTTGTAAACAGTTCTCATTATTCTGAACGTTATTTTTAATTTTAGCCAAAAATAACAAATGCAAATAATTATGAATAGGAAGTTTCTGTTTATTCTTTTTCTGTTTCCTATGATAACCATCGGACAGGAAAGCTTTTCAAAATATTTTCAGAAAAAATCAATGAGATTTGATTTTCTGCTTGGAGGAAATTCAAAGGAGGTCACAGTGTATCCACAACAAATAAAGCAGGAACCGCATTGGGCAGGTTCTCTGATAAATTTAACCGACACTTTTAATTATGGTTCGTACCGTTTCCAGGTTTATGATTTTGAAACCGGAAACCTGCTGTATTCCAAAGGCTTTAGTACACTTTTTCAGGAATGGCAAACAACAGCAGAAGCTAAAATAACAGACAGAACATTTTACCAGGCTGCCATTTTCCCTTTTCCCAATAATAAGGTTCGGCTTAGCATTGAAGCGCGGCAATGGGAGGGAAATTTTAAATCAATTTTTGAAACAGAAATTGATCCGGCAAATTATTTTATTTTGAAAGAAGACCCGTGTCCGTATGATTTTGTTGTAATTGAAAAGAATGGAAAACCGGAAGAGAAAGTAGATTTGGTTATTCTGGCCGAAGGTTATACCGCCGAAGAAATGGACAAGTTTGTGGATGATGCAAAAAGGGTTAGCGGTTATTTGTTCGATGAAGAGCCTTTTAAATCGAACAGGGAAAAGTTTAATGTAACAGCATTGTTAACTCCTTCGGTAGATTCTGGCACTGATATTCCCGGCGAAAATATCTATAAAAATACCATGTTCAATGCTACTTTTTATACTTTTGATCTCGATCGGTACCTCACCACCAGCGATATGAAGTCGATTTACGATGCTGCTGCCAGCGTTCCGTACGATCATATTTATATTTTGGTAAACAGTGAAAGGTATGGTGGCGGAGGTTTTTACAATTTTTTAAGTGTTTGTACATCAAATAATCAGTTAACAAAAGAAGTTTTCGTACATGAGTTTGGCCATGGGTTTGCTGGTTTAGGAGATGAATATTACAATTCTTCGGTGGCTTATGAAGACTTTTATAACCTTGAAATTGAACCCTGGGAACCCAATCTTACCACACTGGTAGAGTTTGATAATAAGTGGAAACAGATGCTCGATTTGGCAACTCCGGTTCCAACGCCACGTGAATCAAAATTTTCGGGTACAGTTGGGGTTTTCGAAGGCGGTGGTTACTTAGCTAAGGGAATTTACAGTCCGGTTATGGATTGCCGCATGAAAAGCAACAATGCCAAAGAGTTTTGTCCGGTTTGTACTCGTGCCATACAGCAAGTGATTGATTTTCATTGTAAATAAAAAAACGGACCTGGTTTACCAAATCCGTTTTCTTATTTTAGCAAAAATTTTATTCTTTTTTGGCTAATTTGCTGGTTACAAAGTAGGCAATAATTAAACCAACTCCACCAAAGAAGAAAATCATAGTAAAAAAGGCTACTACTTCGTTTACAACATTGGCCAAAGCAAAACCGGTAATTACACCAACAGACAAACCAATGAGGAAAATTCCCCATTTAAGCAAGGCATATTTTGATGGTTCCGTTTTAAAAATGCTGGCATCTGCTCCTTTTTCAATCAAAGCGAGCCGTTCCTTAGTCCGTGTAGTCCAGTAAACATACAGTATGGCAAAAATTGCCAGAAAAAATCCGATTGGTACAAAAATTCCTTCCATGATATTAAATTTTAAATTGTTTTTTGTTTTCTGACCTTTTGACGCCGGGTTTTTCTTCTGGTTACACTTTTTTTAGTTATTCTTTTAAATAAATTTGTAACCAGAACAAAATAATCTCGTCAAAGGTACAGATGGAAAATAAAGACGATAATTATTACATCGAAAAGGTTATTGCCGGGCAAACCAATTACTTTTCGTATATCGTTGAAAGATACCAGGATATCGTTTTTTCCATTGCACTAAAAGTTCTTAAAAATCGTGAAGATGCTGAAGAAATGGCCCAGGAAAGTTTTATTAAAGCTTACAAATCGCTTCATACTTTTCAGGGGAAAGCAAAATTTTCTACGTGGTTGTACCGAATTACGTATAATACCTGTATTTCGGAAACCCGGAAGAAAAAACAATATTTTGCTTCTACCGATGAGGTTCAGATTAGCGACGAAGCAGAGGAAATGAATCTTGACGGCATTCCGGCTGAAAACCGCGAAAAGTATGTAAAAGCAGCTTTGGATAAACTGCCTGAAGATGAATATACACTGGTTGTGCTTTATTATTTTGAAGATCAATCGGTAGAAGAGATAAGTAAAGTTACCGGATTGAGCGAAAGTAATACCAAGGTTAAGCTGCACAGGGCACGTAAAAAGCTCTATACTATTTTAAATGACATGTTGAAGGAAGATTTATATACGATACTATGAAACGAACATGAATTTTAATTCTTCAAATTCACAAAAAAAAGAATTAAAATTCATCGAGAGTTCCATCGAATACAAAAGAAATTAATTATTTTAATGAGATGAAAACGTTTGAAGAAGATAAGGAATTAAAACAACTGCTTAAAAGTGTAAAACTCGAATCGCCGGGTGCAGATTTTTCTGCCCAGGTTATGAACAGGGTTTTTGCCGAGCAGCCAGCGCTTGAGCAGGTTAAAAGTTTACCCGTTTTAGGGAAAGGTTTTTGGATTATTCTGGCTCTTTTTGCAGCTTTATTGGCAACAGTGGTTTTGGTTTCGGGCGGCGGTTCGGCTTCAGAACAAACACCTGCGCTGCTTCAACAGGTAAATACCGATGCCATGCTTACAGGTTACCGTGCGTTTTTCGATAAGTTTGCCAGTCTGCCAGCCGGAATTGCCGGAATTTTTATGGGAGCTTCACTGCTTTTATTGCTTGAAAAATTCCTGGGTTCGCGCCGGCACGCAATACTGTAAAAACGGATTTTAAAAAATACACACACTTGAAATCCTGGCTACTTGCCGGGATTTTGTTTTTAAAAACAGGCTTCTTTTACCAGGTATTTTCCAACATAAGTTTCAATTCCATCTTCGAGTTCAACAAAAGGTTTGGAATAACCAATTTCCCTGAGTTTGTCTGTTTCAGCTTCTGTGTAATACTGGTAACGCCCGCGTAATTCAACCGGTGTGTCAACAAACGAAATTTCCGGATTTATTTTGAGACTCCTGAATACTGCCCTGGTTAAGTCAAGGAATGATCGGGCTTTCCCGGTTCCAACATTATAAATTCCTGAATTTTCCTGATTGTGCATAAAATAGAGCATCACATCGGCAATGTCGTCCACATAAACAAAATCGCGGCATTGCTCACCATCTTTGTAATCTTTGTGGTGCGATTTAAACAACTTCATTTGGCCGGTTTTATTTATGGTATTAAAAGCATGAAGCACAACTGAAGCCATTCTGCCTTTATGAAATTCGTTGGGACCGTAAACATTAAAAAACTTTAAGCCCGCCCAAAATGGGGGAGTCCGGGTTTGTTTCAATGCCCAAACATCAAAATTGTGTTTCGACCAACCATATAAATTTAAAGGGCGAAGATTTGACAGATTAATGTGTGTGTCAGAAAAACCCCATTCACCATTTCCGTATGTGGCTGCCGACGAGGCATAAACAAGTGGTACCTGAATTTCAGAACAAATATTCCAGAGTCTTTGCGAATAGATCAAGTTGAGTTGCTGATAAAGTTCTGGCTCAAGCCCCACAGTGTCGGTACGGGCGCCCATGTGAAAAATGAAATCTACATTTTCTGCATGTTTAATAAGCCACTTAAAAAACTTATCCCTGTCGATGAATTTTCTGTATTTTTTGCTGAAAAGGTTGATGTCTTTAGATGGATCATCAAACCGGTCAACCAGAATCAAATCATTGTAACCCGCCTGGTTCAGCTTTCCTGCTAAATAACTGCCTATAAAACCGGCAGCACCTGTAATTACTATCATTCTTTCAAAGTGGTTTAATTTGGCAAAGTAAAATCAAAGAGTTCACCCGTCAAAGTGGTCATTGCTATAACTTATTTTTACTTCGAATATTGTATAATTCACAAAAAAATTTTAACTGAATTTTACTCTGGCCATCTGTTTATTTGATGATAGACAGCAATAAGATAAAAAAGGTTGCTTATTACTTCCTGATTGCTCGTTAACATCAATTTTCTGTAAAACAGTGAAATCATTCGGGTGCCCTTTCTGAAAAAAAAATCCATCTTTGTATGAATTTAAAGATTTTACACTATGTGCACACCAGAAATAAATAATGCAAATGTTTACGAACGTATTGATGTTTATGATGAAAACATAACCAATAATCTTTCGGAACATTATAAAAGTATTTTGGAAATTTTAGGCGAAAATGCATCACGCGAAGGATTGGATAAAACACCAGAACGGGTTGCCAAAGCCATGCAGTTTTTGTTGCAGGGTTACAAAACCGACCCGGTGGAAATTTTAAAATCTGCTATGTTTAAAGAGGATTACCGTCAAATGGTTATTGTAAAAGATATTGAAATTTATTCGATGTGCGAGCATCATTTGCTTCCGTTTTTTGGGAAGGCGCATGTTGCATATATTCCAAACGGAACAATTACCGGGTTGAGCAAAATTGCCCGCGTGGTTGATGTTTTTGCACGCCGGCTTCAGGTTCAGGAGCGGCTTACTTCGCAAATTAAAGAGTGCATTCATGACACGTTAAAACCGCTTGGAGTTGCCGTGGTTATTGAAGCACAGCACCTTTGCATGCAAATGCGCGGAATTCAGAAACAACATTCCATTACAACAACTTCCGATTTTACCGGAGCTTTTCAGAAAAATGCCACCCGCGACGAGTTCATTAAACTTATAAGCACAAAGTTTAGCTGATTTTGTTACAGAAATTCGAGGCAAACCGGGGCTGGCAGTTTTAATTCTTTACCCGAAAATTCAGGAATTCCGGTTTCTGTATTTATTTTGAAAACCACAATATTTCCGCTGTGCTGGTTGGCCACCAGTAAAAAATTACCGTCATTAGTTAAAGTGAAATTTCTTGGCCATTCGCCACGAGTTGGAACCGTTGTTAGAAATTTCAGTTGTTTTGAAACAGGATCAGTTTTAAAAACAGCAATAGAATTATGACCTCTGTTCGAACCATAAACATATTTTCCGTTGGCAGAAACATGAATATCAGCGCAGTAGCTTGTCCCGCTGAAATTTTCAGGCAAGGTGGAAATAGTTTGCACCACTTCCAGGTTGCGACCCTTTTTTTCGATCACACTAATGGTTGAATTCAACTCATTAATCACATAAGTGACATCAGCATTCGGATGAAAATCAAAATGCCGTGGACCGGAACCGGGAGGAAGTTTTACAAATGGTTGTTTCGCTGGTATTAGTTTATCTTTTTTCAGGTCGAAAATATTCAGTTGGTCGGTACCCAAATCGGCACTGAAAGCCTGTTTGCCGTTTTTCGAAAATTTAATGGCGTGGGCATGAGGTGCAGTTTGTCGTGAAGTTGGACCAGAACCCTCATTGATAATTGTTGAACTTGCAGGACTGAGCTTTCCATCGTCATTTATTTTGTATAACGATGTAGTTCCGCCACCGTATGTTGCAATGGCTGCAAAATTTCCATCGGGCGAAACATCGACGTGACACGGGTCTGAACCATGAGATACCTGCTTGTTCAGAAATTCCAAATCGCCATCATCTTTTATTTTATATCCTTGGATGTGCCCTCCAGATTTTTCAATTTTTTCCGGATGCCGGGTAACTGCATACAAATAGTTTCGGTTTGGTGAAATTTTTAAAAACGAAGGATTGTCAATTCCCTTGAACGTATTAATCAGCTCAATTTCTCCGTTTGAAAAGTCAAAACTGCAAAGATAAATGCCTTCTGCGCCTTCCGAAGTAAAAGTGCCAACATATAATTTGCCTGAATTAGAAACTTGTGAAAAGCCTTGAAAAACCAGCAAAAGACTAATAATTCCGCCAAGTATTTTTTGTTTCATAGTTTTAAATTTTGTTTTTGATGAAAGAATTATTTACCAAATTGAACATTTTTTTGCAATAAACGCTTTTTTTATGGTAACTTTTTATGCATAAATTTAAAACGATTGTATTATGAAAACTTTAATGATTGGTTTGCTTTTGATTTTTATTTCTGGTTTGAGTGCAGTAAATGCACAAAAGCTTGAAAAAGTGTGGGAAACTTCGGCTGATTTAAAAACACCGGAATCAGTTCTTTTTGATGAAGAAAAGGAAATTATGTACGTGGCAAATATTAACGGTGATCCGTCGGAAAAGGATGGGAACGGTTTTATAAGTATTTTAAATGCTGATGGAAGCGAAAAGAACCTGGAATGGGTGAAAGGCCTCGATGCACCCAAAGGAATGGCTTTGCACGATGGAAAACTTTATGTTTCTGATATTGACAGGCTGGTTGAAATTGATGTTCAATCGGGTAAAATAATCAGCAGGTACCATGCAACAAATGCGGTTTTTCTGAATGATGTAGCTGCTTGTAGCAATGGAATGATTTTGGTGTCAGATACCAGAACAGCAAAAATTCATGCGCTTGTAAACGGCTCTTTAACTCTTTGGATGGAAGGTGAACCACTTGAAACGCCCAACGGACTGTTCACCGAAATGGGTAAACTTTACATCGGAGATAAAAATATTTATGAAGTGGATATCAAAACAAAAGAAATTAAACAAATAATTGCTGATGCCGGAGGAGTTGACGGACTGGAGAAAAACAACGCAGGAGAATTTGTGTTTTCCAACTGGCCGGGAAGGGTTTTTGTAAACCGTAACGGCAAAAATGTAAAATTACTCGATACCACTGCCCAGGAAATTAATACTGCAGATTTGGATTTTGCACTTAAACTTGATTTGGTTCTGGTACCTACATTTTTTGATAATAAGGTTGTGGCATACAAAATTGTTGACTAATTTAGAGGCTAACAGAATTTTAAATAAAAAAATTGAAATGGAAGAACCTAAAATTGCAGCAAAATTTCCCAAAATGGTCACCCTTGAGCCAGGAACTTATTACTGGTGTGCTTGTGGCCGAAGTAATAATCAGCCTTTTTGCGACGGCTCCCATCAGGGAACAGGGTTTACACCGCTTGCATTCGAAATAGAAGAAAAAAAAGATGCCTGGCTCTGTCAGTGTAAGCGTTCGAAAAACAAACCATTTTGCGATGGTACGCATAAGGAATTGTAAATAGAATACAGCCGGCGTCAACCGGCTGTTTTTTGTTAGTTTCTTTTAAAATATTCTTTCGATGCATTACAAATAGGGCATTTATAATCATCGGGTAAATCTTCAAACGAAGTTCCCGGAGGAATTCCTGCTGTGGGGTCTCCTTCTTCAGGATTGTATTGGAAACCGCAAATTTGACAGGTAAAACTATCCATGTTGTCTCCTTTTTCCTGTTCTGCTTTTTGAGGTTCAGACTCTTGTTTTTTATCTGGTTCTTTTTCGCTTTCGAGTTTGGCCTTTTCAATATATGTGGGTGAATTTTTCGGCGAAAGCATTTTGTATTTCTCACGGTAATAAGCATAAGTAAGCGGTTCTTCGTCTGAAAGAACATCACTTTCCAGAACTTCACCAATAATCAGAATATGCGAACCCACATCCTGGGTGGCAACAACTTTGCAGTCGAACCAGGCCACTGACGAATCGAGAACGATTGGAGCACCGGTTTGGGCTGTTTTGGTTTCCACATTCCGGAATTTATCAACGTCAGTTCCCGACATGAAACCAAATTCACCAATAAGCGACGTACTTGCATTTTTTCCTAATACCGAAATAGAAAAAATTTTACTTTCAAGAATTTTTTCAAGTGAAGCATTGTTTTTGTGGCAACTAATGGCAATTTGTGAAGGCTCTGATGTTACCTGGAAAACAGTGTTTCCTATGTAACCTGCATTTTCGTTGTTCGCCCGGGTGGTAATAATGTAGAGCCCGTAAGATAATTTGTGAAAAGCTTTGTATTTCATATGATACCTTTTTTTATACTTTTATAAAATTAATAATATTTCGAAAAACCATGTTTATAATAATTCTTTCATCTTTACAATGAAAGCAATAAAAATAAAGGAACCATGAGAAAAACTACCATTTTGACTCTTTTTTTTGTAACATTCTTTTCAACCGTTTTTGCCCAGAACTTTGAATTACTGGAAGAGAATTTGAAACAACTGCAAACGCAAGATGAAAATCTGAATCACAGGCTTGATGTGGTTGAAAAAATGATTGACGATTTGCTCTGGTATCAAAAAGTGGGTGATGTTGCCCATGTTGACAAACTATATATTTACGGACCTCCAAAATGGAAAGAAGAAAATCCCACAGCCAAAGGTGCAGGTAATCCTGTAAAATTTTGGACCTATGTGTTTATTCCTAAAGATGTTGATGTTTCAAAAAAATATCCGCTGATTGTTTTGCCCCACGGTGGTGTACATGCTGATTTTACAACCTACTACTCCCATATTGTGCGTGAATTTTTATGTCAGGGATATGTTATTGTAGCTCCCGAATACAGGGGAAGCACCGGCTATGGAAAAGCGCATTACGAAAAAATAGATTATGGTGGACTTGAAACTGAAGATGTTTTTTACAGCCGGAATTATATGATCGAAAATTATGAATTTATTGATGAAAAGCGCGTGGGAATTGTTGGATGGAGCCACGGCGGATTAATTGCGCTGATGAACATTTTTGATCACCCAAACGATTACCAGGTGGCTTTTGCCGGTGTTCCGGTTAGCGATTTAATTGCCCGGATGGGGTACCACACCCAAAGTTACCGCGATTTGTTTGAAGCGGATTACCATATTGGACAAAATGCCAACGACAATGTTGCAGAATACCGCCGGCGGTCTCCAGCATGGAATACCCATAAATACAAAGGAACTCCATTGCTTATTCATACAAATACCAACGATGACGATGTGAATGTACTGGAAGTGGAACATTTGATAAAATCGTTAAAAGCTGAAGGTAAACCATTCGATTACGAGATTTTTGATGCTTTGCCCGGAGGCCATTCATTCGACAGAATGGATACAAAAAAGGCTAAAGAAATCAGATTTAAAATACATAATCATTTGGCTAAACATTTAAAACCCATCAACCCATTTACCAATTTACAAGATTTGCAAAAGGCAGGTTACAGGTATTAACTTGAATTATTTCATCCCAAATTCAACTTTTTGTTTCAAATAGGGAAAATATTAAAAAATTCTTCCTATTTTGGCACAGTTTTTAGGATTATGGACGATCAACTAAAAAAAACTTAAAAATGACCAGCCAAAATAATAATAACAACAACAATTATAAAGTATTTATTGTTGAAGATAATAAACTTTATGCCCAGGTTCTAAAGAAACAGCTCCTTGATCAACAATACCAGGTTAAGGTTTTTTATAATGGAAAAGACTGTATATCACATCTTAATGATCAGCCCGATGTAATTACCCTGGATTATACTTTGCCTGATATGACAGGCCATGAAGTTTTAAAAGAAATTCAGAAAAAAGCACCTGACACTCATGTAATCATAATTTCAGCCCAGGAAAGCATAAGCACGGCCATTGAACTAATGAAGGACGGAGCTTATGATTATATTATGAAAGCTGCGGACACAAGGGAAAAGCTTACAAATGTTATTAAAAACATTTACCAGTCAGATCAGCTAAAACAGGAAAATACAAGGCTTAAAGACGCCATCAAGGATCATTACAATTTCAGGAAGCTTATTAAAGGAAACAGCCGTGAAATTGATCATGTTTTCAGTTTAATGGAAAAAGCGTGTCAAACGAATATCTCGGTATCTATTTATGGTGAAACCGGAACCGGAAAAGAGCTGGTTGCCAAAGGAATTCATTACAATTCGCCAAGGAGTAACAAACCATTTGTTGCTGTTAACGTTTCGGCAATTCCTGAAGGATTAATTGAAAGTGAACTGTTTGGTCATGAAAAAGGAGCCTTCACCGGGGCCGATTTCAAAAAAATTGGAAAATTTGAAATGGCTAATTCAGGTACACTGTTTTTAGACGAAATAGCAGACCTGGACATTAATATTCAGGCCAAACTGCTTAGGGTTATACAGGAACGTGAGCTAATGCGTCTGGGAGGTACTGAAAACATTTCACTTAATGTGAGAATTCTTACCGCCACCCATAAAAACCTGTCGGCCCTTGTTAACGAAGGAAAATTCAGGCAGGACCTTTATTACCGGTTGCTTGGTTTGCCTATTGAACTTCCGCCTTTAAGGCAAAGAGGGAACGACATCATTTTGTTGGCCAAACATTTTGTAAATGAATTTTGCAAAGAAAACAAAATGACTCCTAAAAATATTACAGATGAATCCAAGCAATTATTACGGACTTATCATTACCCGGGAAATATAAGGGAATTGAAGGCTGTTATGGAACTCGCGTGCGTTATGACAAACGGAGATTCTATTAAACCTACACATTTGAATATGAGTGTGGACGAAAATGTTCAGAATTTGCTTTCCAATGAAAAATCGTTGGACGAATATAACTACGATATAGTAAAACATTTTTTGAATAAATACAATCAAAATGTTCGATTAGTAGCCAAAAAACTGGGAATTGGTAAATCAACCATTTACAGAATGTTACAAAAAAAGGAATTTACCATGAATTAGAATTCTTCTGATTCGATCTCGTACATTAATAAATTTTCTTTTATTTTTTTTGCTGAATTTTTTGTATAGAAATAATATTTTTTACATTTGCAACGCAATACATTCTGTATTGCTTGTGTGTTTGGGGGTTAACTTAAGGGCGGCTATAGAGCTGCCCTTTCTTTTTTTATCCCAAATATTTGCCTGAACTGCGCAAATTTCATTTTTGTTGACTAATTTCGTGACCGTTTTATTTAATTTACAAAAACTAAAACCGGATAAATGGCTGTTCAGGGAACTGCAGAAATTGTACTTATTTATATTGTAGGAACCTTAGGTATGATTATTCTTGCCGGTGCTGTTTTTTTCTTTTTTGTAACGTACCAAAAACGACTGTTAAAGAAAGAATTGGAAATCAATAAAATAAAATCTGATCAGCAAGAGGAAATTTTAAAAAACACCATACTTGCTCAGGAAAAAGAGCGGAAACGTATTGCACAGGATTTGCACGATGAAGTGGGAGCAATGCTTTCTGTTGTTAAATTAAATGTTTCACGTTTTGAGCGCAAATCAGAGAATGACAGTGCCAAAGAACTTGCAAATGAAACAAAAACATACCTTGAAAATGTAATTACACAGGTAAGACGAATTTCAAGAGCTTTAATGCCACCTTCACTTGAAAAACTGGGATTGGATTTTGCTGTTGAAGAATTTGTAAACTGGGCAAATAAATCGGGCCAAATTGAGGTGGAATACTGGAAAAGTGGCCAACCACTCCGGCTTAATTCAAAAAAAGAACTTGCAGTTTTTCGAGTTATTCAGGAGCTGGTAAACAATGCCATAAAGCATGCCGGGGCTTCCAAAATTTTAATTAAAGCCCGATTTACTCCGGTTTCCATTGCCATTTCCGTTACTGATGATGGGGTTGGTTTTGAGATGGATAAAATGACTAAAACCGGTCTGGGATTAAAAAACCTTGAAAGTCGTGCTCAAATCATGGGTGCCCGTATAAAAATAAACTCCAGTCCCGGAAAAGGTACATCAGCAATTTTACTAATTAGCTCATTGGAATAATTTATGGATAATAAAAAGATAAATGTAGTAATTGCAGACGACCACAAACTTTTCAGGAAGGGAATCCGGTCTTTATTGGAGGAATTTCCATTGGTTAATAAAATATATGAAGCAGGAAATGGAATAGAATTACTCGAATTGCTGAAACAGTTGGATACTTTACCTGAAATTATACTTTTAGATATTCAAATGCCGGTAATGAATGGCATTGACGCCCAAAGAAGAATCAGACAACTTTATCCTTTACAAAAGGTGATAATCCTTACCATGGAAGACGACGAACAATTTATTATGCACATGATTTCTGAAGGAGTAAGCGGATACTTGCTAAAAGATGCCGAACCGGATGAACTGGAAGAAGCGATTGTAAAAGTGGTGAAAAATGATTTTTATTTTCCTCCGGGTCTGGCGCAATTGGTACTAAAAAGTACCAGACAAAAACATAACTTAAAGCAAGATTTACCTGAATTTTCTGATAGAGAACTGGAAGTGCTTGATTTGATTTGCCGTGAGTTTACTGCGCCCGAAATTGCAGAAAAACTGGAAATCAGTCCGAGGACTGTGGAAGGGCACAGGCGTAAGTTGCTTGAAAAATCGGGATCAAAAAATATTGCGGGGCTGGTTGTATTTGCATTGAAAAATAACCTGGTTTTTATAAAATAAAAAAGGGGTTCTGGCCAGAACCCCTTTACGGATTATCCGTAACCCTTCATGCCTTTATCATTTCAGGAATAGAGAGAACGTGTTGATAGGAGAGAATGAAATGATGGCTATCAGGAAAGGTCAAATCCAGTGTGCTAAAGAATACTGGATTGAGGTATGGGGTAATGTCGTTATTTGTTCTGAGTATATTCATTAGTTTTTATAAAATTTTCCAATACAATATTCTGAAATTATTTAATACTAAAAAAGAGTAATTCTACCTATAGCCAATACGTAGAATTACGTGTTGGTTTTTGCGTAGTTTTACGCATAAAAAAAGCCATCCGACTTCGTCGGATGACTTTTTATCTGTCAGAAATTCAGTTTCTTATTTAATATTTGCCTGAGCGGCAGCAACGCGTGCAATTGGCACACGGTAGGGTGAACAACTTACGTAGTCCATTCCAACACTGTCGCAAAACATAACAGAAGAGGGTTCTCCTCCGTGTTCTCCGCAAATACCCACTTTCAAATCAGATTTTACGCTACGGCCTTTTTCAACGCCCATTTTTACCAACTGTCCAACGCCTTCCTGGTCAAGTACCTGGAACGGATCGTTTTTCAAGATTCCTTTTTCAATATAGATTGGTAGGAATTTGCCGGCATCATCACGCGAATAACCAAAAGTCATCTGGGTGAGGTCGTTGGTGCCGAACGAAAAGAATTCAGCTTCATTTGCCACCAGGTCGGCGGTTAATGCCGCACGCGGAACTTCAATCATTGTACCAACAAGGTAATCAACTTTTGAACCTTTCTCTTCGAAAACTTTTTTGGCAGTTGCATGAATGATATCGGCCTGCATTTTATATTCTTTTACAGTTCCAATAAGCGGAACCATAATCTCGGGCAATACATCCACACCTTTTTGTTTCAGGTTAACGGCTGCTTCAATAATAGCCCTGGCCTGCATTTCGGTTATTTCAGGGTAGGTATTTCCCAAACGGCAACCGCGGTGTCCGAGCATGGGGTTGAATTCATGCAAGTCCTCAACAAGTGCCTTAACTGCTTCAGTCGAAATCCCCATTTCCTTAGCCATGTCTTTCTGGTTGGCTTCTTCGTGCGGAACAAACTCATGCAACGGCGGGTCAAGCAACCGGATGGTCACCCCAAAACCGGCCATAGCTTCAAGAATTCCTTCGAAATCTTCACGCTGATATGGAAGCAGTTTTTCCAATGCTTTACGTCTTTCGGTTTCGTTGTTTGCCAGAATCATTTCACGCATAGCTTTTATGCGGTCACCTTCGAAGAACATGTGTTCTGTGCGGCAAAGACCAATACCTTCCGCCCCAAATTTCCGGGCAACTTTTGCGTCATTCGGAGAATCGGCGTTGGTACGCACTTTCATCCGTGAAAATTTATCAGCCAGATTCATGATTTTAGCAAAGTCACCGCTCATTTCCGGATCTTTTGTGGTAATTTTTCCTTCATAAACTTTACCGGTTGAACCGTTCAGCGAAATCCAGTCACCTTCCTGGAACTCTTTTCCGTCAATGGTCATTATGCGGGTTTTATAATTGATTTTTACCGCACCTGCACCGGAAACACAACATTTTCCCATACCACGGGCTACAACTGCTGCGTGCGATGTCATACCACCGCGTGCAGTAAGAATTCCTTTTGCAATGTGCATTCCTTCAAGGTCCTCGGGTGAAGTTTCAACGCGTACCAGAATGGATACAGGATATTTTGCTGCCTCGTCGGCAAAAAATACAACCTGGCCGGTTGCAGCACCCGGAGATGCCGGCAATCCTTTTGCAATTTCGTTGGCCGATTTGATGGCCGATGCTTCGAATACCGGGTGAAGCAATTCATCCAGTTTATTGGCATCAATGCGTTTTAAGGCAGTTTTATCATCAATTACACCTTGTTCCAGCAAATCAACTGCAATTTTTACCATGGCAGCCCCGGTACGTTTTCCGTTACGGGTTTGCAGCAACCATAATTTACCTTCCTGAATGGTAAACTCGAGGTCTTGCATATCTTTATAATGGTCTTCCAGTTTTTGCTGGGTTTCTTCCAGTTGTTTATAAATTTCGGGCATGGCTTCTTCCAGTGAAGGATATTTCGATGCCCTTTCTTCTTCACTTACGCCTTGTAATTCAGCCCATTTTCTTGAACCGGAAAGGGTAATTTCCTGAGGAGTACGGATACCTGCAACTACATCTTCTCCCTGCGCGTTAATCAGGTATTCTCCGTTGAATACATCTTCGCCTGTTCCTGCGTCGCGGGTAAAGGCAACGCCAGTGCCGGAAGATTCGCCCATGTTACCAAATACCATGGCCTGAACGTTAACTGCAGTTCCCCATTCGTCAGGGATTTGTTCCATCCTGCGGTAAAATATGGCACGCGGATTTTCCCAACTGTTAAAAACGGCAGCAACAGAACCCCAAAGTTGTTCCCACGGATCGGTTGGGAAATCTTTGCCGGTAACTTTTTTTACGGCCGCTTTAAAGCGTCTTACCAATTCCTTTAAATCTTCAGTAGTAAAATCTGTATCCAGTTGAATGCCTTTTTCTTCTTTTAACTCATCGATAATCTCTTCAAAAGGATCATGTTCTTCTTTGCTGGCCGGTTTCATATCCATAACCACATCGCCATACATTTGTACAAACCGGCGGTATGAATCCCATGCAAAACGAGGATTGCCAGATTTTTTTGCAATGCCTTCCACTGCATCGTCGTTCATACCCAGGTTAAGAACAGTGTCCATCATTCCCGGCATGGAAGCACGGGCGCCTGAACGAACTGATAACAAGCAGGGATTGTCTTTATCACCAAATGTAGTTCCGGTAAGTTCTTCAACCAATGCAACTGCTGCTTCAACTTCCGGTTTAATCCGGTTAAACGTTTTTTCCTGACCCTCTTCGTTATACATGGTACAAACTTCGGTAGTAATGGTAAATCCCGGAGGAACAGGAACCCCAATCAGGTTCATTTCTGCCAGGTTAGCACCCTTGCCACCCAGAAGGTTTTTCATGTCAGCTTTACCTTCGGCTTTTCCAGCTCCAAAAGTATATACATGTTTTGCCATAAATAGTGTTTTTATAATTATTAATAAAAAGAAATCTTTAAATTTTGGATTGCAAAAATAACTCTATTTTTTTAGAATGTAATAAATAAGCCAAATTAGAGTTGATGATTACAAGTGGCTATGTGCCTGAAAATATTAGAGATGGGAGGTGGTATGTTAAAATAATCTGAAGTACCTGTTGTTGAATTTTTGAATTTTCTTTTTTTATGTTCCATTCTTTATGTTTTCAATTCTTTTTAATGCAATGCAAATATATAAAATTAAGCCTAAGTTCAAGATTTAGAATCATTGTTTATCTTTTTGATTATGAAGAGTTAACATTCTTTAACTTAGATTGAAATTAGTTAACTGTTTTTGTTCGTACTTTTGTTTCAACAAGAAAAAGTAAAAGTGTTTTTTCATAGAGAATAGATTTGGTTAGGTTAGAAAAACAGGAGTGAGAAGTTGCTCCTGTTTTTTTGTGAAAAAAAATCAACTCTGATCCATTGCAATTTTCATTTCCCCTTTTTCCAGATTAAAACACAAAATGGTTGATGTTTCATCTGAAAAAAAGGTATTGGTTTTTAATTCTCCCGGGTTTGAAATTTTATTGAATGCTTGACCGGTTTTTAACTTCAACTTCTGAATAGGTTTATCAATTTTCAGTGTAAAATCATGGCAGGAAAAAAGAGCATTCAGTTGAAGAGCATTTTCGGAAACAGCGATTTCTGTTGTTTCTTTTGCCGCCCAGTACCTTGATATTTCACTCAGTTTCATCCAGGTTAAATGATTGTATTTCTGATTCAACCGGCTCACAATAGTTTTCAGAATGTTGAAACCCACCTTTTCACCGTTGAAATATATTCCCGGCCAGTGGCAAACCATAATGGCCGGTTCACCACTTTCAATAACTTCCACCATCCGTCCGTTTTGCAAATCTTCGGTAATAAATTTATCAGCATCACCGCGAACCAAGCCATCCCAGCCTCCAAACCAATCGCCGGTACAACCAATGATGGAAACTACACAATCTGATTTATTTCCATTATCAGGAAAAATCACTTTTGGAGCAACACTTTTCTCTTTTTCGGTGAATAAATCGCGGAAGTAATGGGGAATTTCTGAACCGTAAACATCCCGTACAGATTGGAATGCACTGATGGCCAGATTCTCATGATTTCGGCTGCCGTAACCTCCCGGCGTGGTAATTCCTTCGCAGGGAAGGCCGGCATCTTTTAAAATTTGCAAGGCATAAGCCTGGTAAACAGCCAATTCGTCGGCACTTTTATTCTGGCTCCATTCCCAGTTTTCCATAAATTCAGGAATGGCCTTTTCGTAAGGTTTTCCGGTTTTTATGTCAATTACACGTGTATGGCTTACCATTTCAGGGTGGATATCCCAGTTGGAGAGAATAACTTCCCGAACCACGTTCAGGCTGTTTTCCAGTTCTTTTTTTGTCCAGCCCGGTATAAAACGGTTGACCCAACCCGTGCAAGCAGGATACGGAACGATGCTGTATTTTCCTTTTACACCGTGTTCGATGCTCCATTCCCCGAATTCGCGGACAAAACTATCGGGAATTTCCCGTGGAAGTTTTCGCCAGTCTTGTTTGTAATTCTCAGGAAAAACTTCTGCAAACTGCGGAATTCCAAAATGTGCCATATTAACCAGGCAGGTTGAATCATCAATGATTAAACTTACCGGCACCCGATTTCGCGGATTCAATACCTGAGCTGTAAAATTTTGGCTGTCAGGTAACAAAAAAGCAGGAGCGAGTGAAACACTCATTCCTGCTTTCAGGGTGGTTTTTACAAATTCACGTCTGTTTTGTTCCATGGAATTGTCGTTTAAAAACCACAAGTTACATTAATTTTCCTTAGTTTTCACTAGCGGCGAATCGGAAACATTCAATTTTAACGGACTGATTTCTTCGCCCCAGTAAATAGTAGTATGTGGAAATGGTATTTCAATATTCCGTTTGTCAAAAGCTACTTTTAGCCTTTTCCGGTATTCGCGGCCAATGGTCCACTGCTGAATGGGTTTCGTTTTAATTCTTGCCTTTATAACCAAAGCACTGTCGCCAAACTGGTCGAGCCCAAAAATTTCAATGGGTTCCAAAATGTCATTTTTGAAATTTTCGTCGTTTTGCATGCTGTTACCCACTTCGCGCATAACTTCTATTACGGTGTCCACATTTTCCTTATAAGCTACTCCAATGTCAAAAACCATGGCCGACCATTCTTTGGTCATGTTAGACAATGTATTGATTTTCCCATTCTGGAAAATGTGCACAACTCCTGAAAAATCACGCAACGTAATGGTTCTCATTTCAATTTTTTCAACCAACCCTCCGGTTCCGTTAATTACGGCCACATCGCCTGTTCTAACCTGGTTTTCGAGTAAAATAAAAAAACCTGAAATAAAATCACGCACCAATTCCTGAGAACCAAAACCAATGGCTACTCCAATAATCCCTGCACTTGCCAGAATAGGGCCAATATCAACACCAAATTTTTTCAGAAGAATCATTATGACAATAACCCAAAGCACAATTTTAACCAAACCATTTATTATTCCAACTAGGGTAATAATTCGTTTTTCAACTTCTGCAGCATCTCCTTTTTCCGATTTTTGCGACCTGGAAACCAAGGTCTTCTTTAATCGTTTTAATGAGAAAGACACAAGGCGAAGGACCACCAATAAAACCAGAATTAAAATTAAAACCCCTGGTAATTCGTTTATTAACCAACCTTGCAGATTTGCAATAACTGTTTCCCAAAATTCATTTGTAAATAATTTTTCCATCGTAATCTGTTTACATTTTTCATTAGTATATAAAAAAATGAGGCACTACCCAAATGTGTCAGGCTGTTGCAGGGATTTCTTTTAAAGATTTAAACATTACCTAAAATTTAAGCTGATCTTACAACAAAATTTGTTTTTGAATTAAACGCAGAAGCATAATTTTGGTCGAATAACGGTTGCAACAAAAATTATGAGACTACGAGCTATCTTTTCTTCGGTTATTCATTGGCTGAAAACGACTGAATTGTTTATGCGGCCATCGAAGCAGTTGCCTGGCAAATGGTGGCTTTTTGAATACTATACCGAAAAGAGTGGTGAGTTGGTCAATATAAAAGAGGCTCAGTTAAAGCAACAGGATATTTTTTGGGAAATTGAATTTGATGAAAAAGGAACGTTTAGCCAGCAAACCAATTCTCTATTTGGCTTTATTGAAAATACCGAAGCCAACCAATGGAGTTTGTCCAAAAATTTTATCACGTTTATGCATCCGGCTGATTTCAGAAAAAACGAAGAGTTTCAGTTTGCAATTGTAAACAATAACCTGAAATTACTTAAAAAAGATACATTGGGGAAAATTATATTTTTCGGTTTTTTTCGAAAGCTGGACTAATCCTTCTTTTTGGACACACTCAAATGTAAATTCCGTGATTTTCTTTCGGTTTATAAATTCAAAATTCTTTTAACTTTGTTCGCTTTAACAAACCTTATAAAATTGGTTAAGATGAATTTAAAAACTTTAGTGTTATTTGGATTTGTAGCGTTAATGGGATGTGCAACCACGGGCAGCAAAGAGTTGGTGGGAACCTGGGAAATTATTGAATTTAAACTGATAGGTACAGGGGGCGATCCGGTTAGTAACGAAAAGGTTTTAAAAGATGCCGGAGCCGTTTGGGAAATGAAATTCGCGAAAAACGGAAAATTCAGCCAGGATTTTAACATGCGGCAGCGCGATATGACCATGGAATCTGAAAAGGGGACCTGGGAAACCATTGAAGATTCATTAAAAATTGAGCTTGATTTTGATACAATAACTTCTTTATTACCATACATCTACAAGCTTGATGATAATATTCTGGAACTTACCCTGTCTAATGACTTTTACAACACAAAAGTGGTGACCAAATTCCGAAAAAAATAGTTCAGGTTACTGGTTTTCTGATGTCTGAAAAGAGTTGAAATTCATTTGATTCCATAATTTTTTTTGTTCGGTTAACGGTTTCCCAAATTTCAGTAAAAGTGGTATAAAGGGGTGTGATTCCAAATCGGATGTTGTCTGGTTCCCGAAAATCGGGGATGACTTTTATTCCGTTATTTTTAGGATGAATCAGAGCCTGACAAATGCGGTAACCTTCCGGATGTTTTAGCGAAACATGCGAGCCTCTGTTTTGAAAATCGGAGGGAGTTCCTGAAACAAAACCATATTTTGCGAGCTTTTCCCGGAAAAGAAAAAGAAAATATTCAGTTTGTTTGATGCTTTTAACCCGCAATTTTTCCATGCCAGCTTCCAGCAGTAAATCAAGTCCGGGCTCTATTGCCATTAAGCTTAAAACAGGCGGCGTCCCGGTCAGATATTTTTTGATGCCTTGTGCCGGTGAAAAATTCAGGCTAAACTGAAAAGGTTGATGGTGTCCAAACCAGCCTTGAATGGGTGAAAACAACTTTTCCTGAAGTTCTTTCCGTACAAATAAAAATGCAGGTGCTCCGGGTCCGCCGTTTAAATATTTATACGAACAACCCACAGCCAGGTCAATGCCGGTATTATTCAGCTCCACCGGAAGTGCTCCTGCAGCATGACTTAAATCCCATAATACCAGAGCTCCTTTTTGGTGCGCCCATTGGGCCACTTGTTCAGCCTGATATAAAAACGAGCTTTTAAACGCGACCAGTGAAAGGACTACCAATGCTGTGTTTTTGGTTATTTTTTCTTTCAAATCCTGCATATCAATCGAAATCTCATCTTTCGATTCTGCCAGTACAAGTTTGTAATCCGGTCCTTTTTCTTTTAAAATGCCCTGAAGAATATACAAGTCAGTAGGAAAATTGAAAACATCGCTGACAACTGTGGTTTTTTCCTTTTGATAATTTAATGCTGCATGAACCAGTTTGTAAAGGTTTACTGACGTGCTGTCTGAAACGATTACCTCACCAGGGTCAGCCCCAATAATCTGTGCAATTTTATCGCCCAACCGGGAAGGCATTTCATACCAGTGTTTGTTCCAGCTTTCAATGAGTTCAGAACCCCACTGCTTTTCAGTAATTTCTGTAATTAAAGTTTTTGTTTTTAATGGAAGTCTGCCCAGTGAATTTCCATCCAGGTAAATGGTATTTTTATCCGGAATGAAAAAACGCTCCCGAAATTGTTTAAACGAATCATTTTCATCTGTTTTCAGGGCAAATTCTGCCGAAGTATCAAATTTGAAATTCATTTCAGTAATTTTTTTCAAGAATATTTTTAGCCACAGGGAAAATTTCATTTACCCACAACCGGTACATTTCTGCCGAAGGATGTAACCCGTCGGTTGCCACCAAACCGGAATTGTTTTTTGCACTTCTTGAGATTGGGGTAATATTCACGTAAAACGCACCTGCCTGGCTGGTTTCTTCAAAATTTATTTGATTGAATGCATCTATTTCTGAAGCAATTTTTTCCGGGTTTTGTTGCTGGCCAAAAGGAGTAACTCCGTAGTCTGGTATGGATATTACCATGACGTTTTTTTTTGAACCTGCAAAATAAATTGATTTTTCCAGCAACCGCACAAATTGTTCTCGATATTCTGCAGTATCCCTTCCGCGGTATTGATTGTTTACGCCAACTAAAAGCGTAACCAAATCGTAAGGTGGCTCAAGATTGCGGCTGATAATTGCAGTTTCCAATTCGTCTGTTGTCCATCCAGTGCGGGCTATTATGGTTGGTTCTGCAACATATTGTCCACTTTCATTCAGCATTTTTGTTAGCTGGATGGGAAAGCGTTTATCCGTATCCACACTTTCACCAATGGTATAAGAATCGCCCAACGCAAGGTAGGTTTTTGCATGCTCACTGGTTGATTCATCTTTTTCCGATTCACCCTGCCTCAAATTTTCCTCCTTTTCCTTTTCTTGATTAATAGTACAGAATAATGCTGTAAATGAAAATAATACAAGCAAAAAAAGTGATGTGTATTTCATTTTTTCGGTGAAAATAAGAAAAAAGATTTATTGCTTTTTTATAAAACTGTAATGAAATTGAAAACTAAAAATGATTAATTTGGTCAAAATTTTTTAATTGTTAAAAATCAATCAAATGTCAAAATTAAAATTATTCCTGCTGATTTTTCTTGGAACAGCAATTTTATCACAGGCTCAAACAGACGATGGCGTTTTACGGATGAATGAATTCAGGAATCCCAAGAAACGTCAGATAATTCAGATTCCCAACATTGATGGCTTTCAAACTTTAAAATGCGATTTGCACATGCACACCGTTTTTTCCGACGGGCATGTATGGCCAAGTGTGCGGGTTCAGGAAGCCTGGCAGGAAGGACTTGATGTGATGGCAATTACCGATCATATTGAATACACACCGCATTCAGAAGATGTAAAAGTTAATCACAACCGAGCCTGGGAACTGGCAAAAGATATGGCTGTAGAAAATAATCTGGTCTTTATTAAAGGAACAGAAATAACACGAAATACGCCGCCCGGGCATTTTAATGCACTTTTTATTGGCGATGCTGCGGAGTATATTGAAGACAGGGGAAATGAAATGGACAAACAGGCTGTGATGAAAGCCGTTGAGCAAGATGCGTTTATATTCTGGAACCATCCCGGCTGGAAAGTGAATTCCATTGAAGGTTCGTATGAATGGATTGATTTTATTGACGAACTGAAAAAGGAAAATAATCTGCATGGCATTGAGGTGTTTAACGGATTTGGTTTTCACAAAAAAGCACTGGACTGGGCAGTGGATAATAACCTCACCGTAATGGGAACTTTCGATATTCACAACCTGGTTGTTCACGATTACAATTTGGGTGATTATGTGCACCGCACTGTGACGTTGGTTTTTGCCAAAGATCGCACTGCCGAATCGGTGCGGGAAGCGCTCGATGCCGGTCGAACTGTTGCCTGGGCTAGTAAATACATTGCCGGAAAAGAAGAACATGTGCGTAATCTTTTCAACGCTTGTGTTGATTTGGGAACTTCTTTTCATACAAAAGGAGAAAGAAAGTATTTCGAAATTCAAAATAATAGCGACTTGTATTTTGAACTGGAGCTGGAATCGGGCAACGGAACTGAAAAAGTAACCCTTTTCCCGCAAACCGCGCAAGTTATTACTGCGCCTGTTGACCAAAAAAGCCTGACGTATAAAGTTAGCACTGCTTTTATCAGAAGCGATAAAAATCTTTTGGTCGAATTTTCCCTGGAATAATAAACTGGAGCCGGTGCCAAATGTAAATGTCACATTTTCGTAAAAAGTAATAATTGGCAATAATTACCAAAAATTGTGACCTTTTTTGAAAGTCTGACCCGGAAATAATTGCAGTTTATTCATTTGAGCGCTTCATACAATATTTCTACGGGGTGTTTGGCTTTTTTTCCTGTGCCGTCTTTAATCTGATGGCGGCACGAGGTTCCGGGAGCCGAAATAATTACCTTTTCCTCTGCTTCGCGAACGGCAGGGAATAACACCATTTCCCCGATTTTCATGGACAAATCGTAATGTTCCTTTTCGTACCCAAACGAACCTGCCATGCCACAACAACCCGATGGAATTTCTTTTACCGAATAATTTTTGGGTAGCGAAAGCATTTTTTTTGTTGGTTCGGTGCTGGCAACTGCTTTTTGCTGGCAGTGTCCGTGCAGCAAAATCTGTTTTTCTTCTGTACTAAACTGTTCTTCAGTTATGTTCCCTTTTTCAATTTCTGCTGAAATAAATTCCTCGAACAGAAGTGCATTTTGCCCAAGTTTTGCGGCAGCCGGCTGTAAATCTTTATCCACCAGTTCCGGGTACTCGTCGCGGAAGGCCAGAATTGCTGATGGTTCGATGCCAATAAGTGGCGTTTTTTCCGAAATAATATCCTTTAAAAGATTTACATTTTCGGTGGCAATTTTTATGGAAGTCCGCACCAAACCTTTCGACAGGAAAGTACGTCCGCTTTCTTTGTGTATTGGAATTTTTACTTCATAGCCCAGTTTGGTAAGCAACAAGATGGCTTTAATCCCAATATCGCTTTCGTTATAATTGGTAAACTCATCGTTAAAAAGAAAAACCTTTGCTTTGGTTATCGTTTCGGGCACTGGAATTCCGTTAACAGTCCAGCGGTTTAGTGTAATTTTGGAAAGGGAAGGCAAATTGCGGCGCGTTTCAATTCCAATCATTTTTTTGAAAACCGGTGTTTTCATCATAAAATTGGAAAGTGGCCGAACCAGCATGGCCAACGGGTTTAGCCTGGGAAGATAAGCCACCATTCGTGATCGCAGCGGAATGCCATGAATATCATAGTAATGCTGAAGGAATTCAGCTTTCATTTTAGCCATGTCCACGTTCGAGGGGCATTCAGCTTTGCACGCTTTGCAGGAAATACACAAATCGAGGATATCGTAAATTTCCCGGTGGTCAAACGGATTTTCTTTTTCGTTGGAATAAAGAAATTCCCGAAGAATATTTGCCCTTCCGCGGGTAGTTTTGTCCTCGTCGCGGGTAGCCATAAAAGTGGGACACATGGTGCCGCCAATCACTTCGCTTTTACGGCAGTCGCCTGAGCCGTTACATTTTTCAATACTTCTGAAGAAACCGTTGTATCTTGAAAAATCGAAAACCGTATCATATTCAGGAGTGGGTTTTCCCGGAATTACACGAAGACTTTCTGTAATAGGCGGGGTGTCCACAATTTTTCCGGGATTCAGAACATTTTCAGGATCCCAGGTTTTTTTCAGACTTTTCAGCAATTTGTAATTATGTTCGCCCAGCATGTAGGGAATAAATTTTCCGCGCACCCTTCCGTCGCCATGTTCGCCGCTCATGGAGCCGCGGTATTTTTTCACCAGCTCTGCTGTTTCGTTCATTAACGTGTCGAAAAGTTTAACATCCTCCGGGTCTTTGAAATTGATGAGCGGACGGAAGTGAATTTCTCCGGTGGCAATGTGGGCGTAAAAAACACTGTTCAATCCCAGCTTTTTAAGCACTTTTTTAATATCGGCAACATAATCAGGCAAATATTCCGGATGAACGGCGGTGTCTTCAATACCCGGAACGCCTTTCCGGTCGCCGGGAATGTTGGCCAGCAAACCAAGTCCGGCTGTGCGAAGCGACCAAACCCGTTTAATGTTGTCGGCTCCGGTGACCAACGGAAAGTGGTAGCCCAGTCTGGCAATACGTAAATCGTTTTCCAATGCTGCGGCTTTCCTTTTCAGTTCCTCTTCGGTTTCGCAGGCAAATTCAATCATCAGCATCGCACCTGGGTCACCTTTCACGAAAAAACGGTTTTTGTTTTGTTCAATGTTCTGTTTGGCCGCCTGCATTACCGTGTCGTCCATCAGTTCTATGGCGCCGGGTTTATGTTTCAGTGCAATTAAATTTCCTTCGAGCGATTCTTCCAGTGTTTCAAAATGGGCGCAAACCAACCCTTTGTATTTGGGCGGAAGTGGAATCAGGTTCAGTTTTATACGGTGCGAAAATGCCAAAGTGCCCTCCGAACCAGCCAGGAGTTTGCAAAAGTTAAATTGTTCATCTCCTTTGGTAAACATTTCTGAATCAAGCAGTACATCAATGGCATAACCCATATTCCGGCGTGTAAGTTTCGGGTCAGGGAAATTGTCGCGAATTTCCTTCTGGTTTTCAGGATTGGAAAGAATACCGAAAATATTCTGGTAAATGGCTTTCTCCAATTGGTTGGGATTGCCATTCATTTTTTGCTGAAATTCTTTTTTTGTAAGCGGTTTGAATGTGGTTTCCGAACCATCGGAGAGAATGGCGTCCACTTCAAGAATATGTTCGCGCACGCTGCCATAAATGAGTGAATGGAGTCCGCAGGAGTTGTTTCCCAGCATACCGCCAATTACACAACGATTGGCAGTTGACGTTTCGGGGCCAAATTGCAGTCCGTGCTGTGCCAGCGCCTGGTTGAGTTCGGCCAGCACCACGCCTGGTTCCACAATCACATAATGTTTATCCACATTCAACTCCAGAATTTTGTTCATGTATTTTGATATATCCACCACAATTCCGGGACCCACAACCTGACCTGCCAGTGATGTGCCTCCGCCACGCGGAATAACCGAGGTTCCGTTTTCGCGGGCAAAGGCAATTATTTTCTGAATATCTTCTTTGTTTTTCGGGCGGGTAACCGCCAGCGGCAGTTCTTTGTATTGCGATGCATCGGTGGAGTAGAGCACGCGCTGAACATTGTCGGTAAATAAATCGCCCTCCAATTGGGATTTTAGATTATTGAAAACGGATAACATACGGTTCAACTTTTAGTTCCGTAAAAATAGAGATTTTGTTGCAAGTAGCCCTGTTAAATTCAATTTGAAGAATATTTTCACAGATTTTTCTTCCGCCTGAGAACATCACCGGGTAAAAAAAGGAATCTGTTTCAACTGGCTATTCAAAAATGCAACATCATGGGTGAAGAATTTTTCGTTTTTGATGAAAGAGTTGGTAAACAATCAACTGGTAAAAAAAGAAACATTGGACCAGATGTTAACCGACGACATACCCATGGGTTTTCCCACTCCCGGTTTTAATTACGGGTATTCCATCTGGAAATTCAAAACCATTCCGGTGCTGATGCCCGAAAAATATGTTTGCTGGGGATGTGTGGGCGCAACCGGTGCGTTTATGTTTTACCATCCCAAAACCGAATCCATTATTATCGGCACTTTCAACGACTTCTCCTTCAGATCGAAAGCATTGCAATTTATGGTAGGCACAGTGGTAAAAATGTTGGTGAAATGTAACCGGCAGAATTGATTATTTTACACCTCCAAACTTACCAGTTTTGCATCTACTCCTTTTACGAGGTTGAGTTTGCGCGTAATTTCTTCGTGTTTGCTAATTTCTTCACCTGTAAGTTCGAGGAATATCAGCCCACTGTCGGAACAGTTTTCAAGCACGCCGTCGTGAATGCCCAGTCGGGTTTTGATAAAACATCCCCAGCCGGTTAAAATTTTCTGCACCTTTTCTGCGGTTTCCTGGCGGTGCCTTACCAGAATGAGTAATACAGTTCGTTTCATAATTTTGATTTTTGGGTTTAATTTACAACAATTAAAATTATCCCGATACATTTTTTTATATTTCTGCTCTTTAAAAACAGATTACATGACTGAAGTTTACATTCACGACGAAACTTTTAATAACAACGATTTCACTGATAAATCGCTGGCAAAAGGAGAATATGAACATTGCGTTTTCAGCAACTGCAATTTTAATAATTGCATACTTTCCGGATTTCAATTCATTGATTGCGATTTTATAGGGTGCAATCTGAGCCTGGCCCGCCTGGACAAAACAGCTTTTCGCGACATTAAATTTAAAGATTGTAAAATGCTTGGCCTCCGGTTCGAAACCTGCAATGAATTCGGGCTTGCATTCTCATTCGAAAACTGTAATTTGAATCATGCATCTTTTTTCAAAACAAAAATAAAAAAGACCGTTTTTATAAACACACAATTGCATGAAACAGATTTTGCCGAATGCGACCTGACTGGCGCTTTGTTTGAAAGGTGCGATTTGGCAAGAGCACAATTTGAACGCACCAATATTGAAAACGCTGATTTGAGAACTTCTTACAATTATTCCATCAACCCGGAATTGAACCGGGTAAAAAAAGCAAAATTCTCTGTTTCCGGTCTTCCGGGGCTTTTGGAAAAATACGATATTTACATCGATAACCAAAGTTGAGGTGATTCCTGAGTTTGAATTAACCTTGTAATTAAAAAAATTAAAAAATGAAAAAATGGATAACTGTATTATTGATGATACCGGCTTATTTTGTTTCCGGTCAATCGGGCATTCCAAAGTTTCTTGAAAGTACATGGAAATCTGAAAACAGCGAGGTTTGCGAGCATTGGAATTTGTTAAATAACCAAACGTTGAAAGGATTTTCCTATAAAATAAAAAACGGTGAAATGATCGTTTCAGAATACCTGGATATTACAGGAACTGATGATAATGTAATTTATACCGCTACTGTAATAAATCAAAACCAGGGGAAAGGCATTGATTTTAAATTAACAAAATCGGACAGCATTTATGTATTTGAAAATCCAGACCATGATTTTCCCCAAAGAATTGTTTACAGAAAACAATCTGAAACGGATATGCTGGTTCAGATTTCCGGTGGCAACCAAAATAGTTTTGAATATAAAATGAAAAAGCAGCATGAAGAATTTACTTTAAAAGACAGCACCATTGCCAATCCGAATTATGACAGGGCACTGGCTGAAAAACTGGGAGCTGACGATTACGGAATGAAAAGTTACGTGCTGGTAATTCTTAAAACAGGAACAAACAAAGCAACGGATAAGGAGTTTATCAGCGAAAGTTTCCGGGGACATATGGACAATATAAACAGGTTGGTAGAGCAAAATAAGCTGATAGTTGCCGGCCCGCTGGGCAAAAATGAAAATAATTACCGTGGCATTTTTATTTTGAATAATGTGGCAGGTTTTGAAGAGGCAAATGAAATCCTGCAAACCGATCCGGCCATAAAATCAGGATTGCTCGATGTGGAATTGTACAATTGGTATGGCTCGGCCGCTTTACCAGAATATTTACAGTACTCTGATAAAGTATGGAAAGCAAAACCATAAAAAATCCGGATTTTGATATTTTGAAATTAAAGTATTGAATACCAATTGGGTAAATAAAATGACAAGTGAGATTTTTGCTGAATCGTTTCGGGAAATATGCTGATCTGAATTGCTAAATTGCTGAAATTCATTTTTTTTGATGTTTCAACAAAAAAAAGTATTATTTTAGAACGCTTTTTAAGAGAGAAGGAACGTGTTTATAAACCTTAAATTTGGTTACTATGGAAATGTTTGTCAAATTAATCCACCAATCCAGCATGACATATCTTCCATCTAAAACCCCGGTGCAGTTTTACGGATTACCTGATGGGAAAGTCTATTTGATTTACACCCGCTTTTATGAAGTTAAATACGATCGTACTTATCTCGAATACGTGTTTGCCGAACATAATGAATTTTCGTATGATTTTGAAAATGATAAACTTATTCCGCACGATAAGCCAAAAGTAAATACACCTGTTTTTAACGAGTCGGTTGATAAACCTGATCCGAAAATAAATATTTTGAAAATTTACCGGAACCTATCTTCATTTGCCCAGGCACGTGAAATACTGAACAGGAAGGCCCAAAAAATGATGGAGAACATAAAATCCCGGAACGAAAATAAAATACACGATATTAATTCTTCTGACAACAAAAAACTGGCGTCTGCCTGACATTGTAAATAATAGAATAATCTATTCTTCGTTTTGCCCAATCCACATACAGGGTTCTATTTTAAGATGGGTAAATACGGCTTCAAAACTTGATTTCAACGGGCTGCAGGCGTAAACGCCAATTCCCGGATTCTGAGCCGGCTGGTGTATATGTAAAATCCGCATCTGTTTAAAAACGGCATCTTTTTCAGCATATTCAATATAAACATCCTGCCCTTTGAGGCTGAGTCTGTAGCTCATTTCGTTAACAGGAAGGGGGATGTCGGTGGTTGCCCAGTCGGAAAAACCCAGGTTGGTGACAACCGACCCCAGCCGGGCAAATTGTTCGTTTTCGTACTCCACCGAAACTTTCACCCAGTTTTCGTTATCAATGAAAAGTAACACGCCACATTGGTCGTAACGGTTTTGGGTGTAAAAACTTGTTTTAACGCTGAATGTAAAATCGCCTTCAATCTTTCTCAGAAAGGCCGGGGCATTTGTTTTGCTGAATCCGTAATGCGTTCGCTGCCAGAAATCCGTTTCGGGTGCAGTTTGAATTTTCAAAACACCATCATTCAGCGTGAATTTCTGCGACGGGTTAATCCAGTAAAATTCTTCCGGATTCATGGCAGTCGGTTTTTCAGTTTATCCTGACTTTCACCACAATTTTCCTGACCGGGATATTTTCGGTTGATTTCACCGTTGGCCGGTGCGCATCCTGCGGGAAAAACAGGAAAAACTTTCCAGGCTCTGCAATTCGGTAGTTTTCATCCTCCGCAGTTAAAAACATGATGTCTTTTTCTTCGTCATACGGAATGGAAACAGTAGTGCTTTCCAGTGGCAGAACACCAATTTTTTCTTCTCCGGAAATTAAAACCTGAATATCAGCATATTTTTTGTGCGCTTCAAACAAAACATCTTCCTCGTTTCGCGTAACATATTCGTCAACATTTACGAACAAGTCAGCGCCTTCCAGTTCGTACCTTCCTTTTTCAAGTTCTGCCAGATTTTGTTCGCTCAAAAACTGAAATGCTTTATTCCAGCGGTACTGATTTTCATAATACAAACGGGCAAACTCTTTCTGATTCACCGATTTATCGGGCCGGGCTTCCCAACCCTGTTTCCATTCTCCTTGAGTAAACCATTCATTGAGTTCTTTTTCACTCCATTGGTCGGGTGTTTTGCTTTTTTGCGGGGTACATGCTATTGCCATAAAACTAATTGTTAAAATGAAAATTAATTGGGTTTTCATAAATTTCAGATTGAAGTTGTTCTTATTGAATTCAAATATGGGGAAATATTTTGAAAAATGTTGGTTTAATTAAGCCGAATCCCAACCAAATGACTGTATTTTTCAGAACATATTTACGTTTATTGAACAATTTACTAGATGAAAATCTTTCAATACTTCCTTTTGCGATGGTTTTCAGGAAACTTACCACAATTCGCTGGCGATGATCAAACCGGTGCACGAAAATTAATTCTGGGGCTAATCATATAGAAAGTTTTTTGCTTCCTTGTTTGGACCCGGATAGGACCCCGCCAGCTCCACACTTATTTTTTTTACCGGATTTTCTTCTAATTTTGAATTGATGTTCAGCATTGAAACAAAGAGAGAACTCCAAAAAGGAAATCCGGAAGCTTATAAAGAGGTTTTCCGTTTACTCTATCCACGGTTAAAGGGGTATTGTAAACTGTTTGTGCCAAACGAAAGTGAAGTGGAAGACCTCATTCAGGAATGTTTTATTACCCTCAAAATATTCCCTGTACCGGTTGGGATTACGCCAGAACATGGACAGAAAAACTGTTTTACCTGTACATTTTCTCCCTCAGTTCCTTAATTCTGTCATCTGAAACATAATCGTCGTAATCCATCAGTTTGTCGATGATGCCGTTTGGCGTGAGTTCGATGATGCGGTTGCAGGTAGATTGAATAAATTCGTGGTCGTGCGACGACATGAAGACATTTCCCGGGTATTTTACCAGGTTGTTGTTAAATGCCTGAATCGATTCCAAATCGAGGTGATTGGTCGGAGTGTCAAGGATTAAAACATTTGGATTGAGCAGCATCATTTTTGAAATCATACAGCGCATTTTTTCACCACCCGACAATACTTCCACTTTTTTATGCACCTCATCGCGGGCAAATAACATTTTTCCCAAGTAGCTCATGATGTAATAATCCGTGGTATCGGTTGTAAACTGGCAGAACCAGTCAAAAAGGCTCAATTCGCTTCGGAAATATTCAGCATTATCCAAAGGTAAATAGGCTGATGTAATGGTTTGCCCCCATTGAAACGTTCCTGAATCGGCCTGTTGTTTTCCGTTGATGATTTCGAAAAGTGTTGTCATTGCCCGGGGATCTTTCGACAGAAAAATGATTTTATCTCCTTTGTTTGCCACAAATTCCACATCTTTAAAAAGCACGGTGCCATCAAAACTGGCACTCAAACCATGCACATCGAGAATTTTATCGCCCGCTTCACGTTCCGGGGTGAAAATAATGCCGGGGTATTTCCGTGTTGACGGCTCAATTTCTTCAATATTGAGTTTCTCAATCATTTTTTTACGGCTGGTGGCCTGCTTCGATTTTTTCACGTTTGCACTAAACCGGGAAATGAACTCCTGCAGTTCGGCCTTTTTCTCTTCCGCTTTTTTGTTCTGTGCTTTTTGTTGCCGCAGCGCCAACTGGCTGCTCTGGTACCAGAAACTGTAATTTCCGGCAAATAATTTTATCTTACCGAAATCGATATCTACAATGTGTGTGCTGATGGCATCCAGAAAGTGACGGTCGTGCGAAACCACCAGCACGGTATTTTCATATTCCGAAAGATAATTCTCCAGCCACGACACCGTTTCCAAATCAAGATCGTTGGTGGGTTCATCAAGCAGCAGGTTGTCCGGTTTTCCAAAAAGTGCCTGGGCCAATAAAATCCGCACCTTCTGTTTCCCGCTCATGTCCTTCATCAGCGTGTGATGAAACTCCTCGCTTATTCCCAGGTTGCTTAACAAAATGGCAGCATCACTTTCTGCATTCCAGCCGTCCATTTCACCAAATTTCTGTTCGAGGTCGGCGGCTTTCATTCCATCTTCATCCGAAAAGTCGGGTTTGGAATACAAAGCTTCCTTTTCATGCATAATTTCCCAAAGTTGGGAGTGGCCTTTCATAACGGCGTGAATAACCAAATCTTCATCAAACGCAAAATGGTTCTGGCTCAACACAGAGAGCCGCTCGCCGGGGCCCAAACTGACATTTCCCGACGTAGAATCGATTTCCCCTGAAATGGCTTTTAAAAAAGTTGATTTTCCTGCCCCGTTTGCGCCAATAATACCGTAGCAGTTTCCTGCGGTAAATTTCAGGTTCACATCCTGAAAAAGCACTCTTTTCCCAAATTGTATCTTTAAATCTGCAACTGTTATCATCCGAATAAATTGTTATAAACTGGTTTTACTCTTTTCTTTTAAAAAAGTGTGCAAACGTAGTGATTAAAATGGTTTTACTGCACCAAAAAAAGGATTTCCGAAAATTGATAACATTGAAGTTAACTGTCTTACCCTGAAATAACTTGACATAAAAACGTCAAAAAAAATGAAATTGTCATGATATTTGGTATTTAACATCTAACGTGAAAAATTTATTCATGGCAATTCCATCGAATACCAATGAAATTAACAATTTAATGAGATAAAAAATGGGAAAGAAATCATGTTAACAGATTCCATGGAGGGATTTCAGGAAAAGCAATTAATTACAATGATTTTGAAGTAAGTTTTTGGCTGTGGCTGGTTAAGTCAAATAGAATCAGGAAGCACGTCTTATCAGGAAGCATGGGAACGATTTTTTTACCGCCATTGGAATATAAAAAAAATCATCACTATCTTTGTTTTCAATAAAATTGTAATAAAATGAACGAGATCATATTTATTGTGAAAGAATCACCTGAAGGGGGTTTTGAAGGAAGGGCTCTTGGATTTTCTATTTTTGTAGAAGGAGATACTTACGACGAAATTAAAGAAAACATACGGGATGCAGTTCATTGCCATTTTGAAGAGAAACTCCCGAAGATTATCAGGGTACATTTTACAAAAGAAGAAGTTTTTGCGGCATGAAGAAAATCCCACGGGACATTACTGGTTATGAATTAATCAAAATAATCGGAAAATTTGGTTATCAAATTACCCGGCAAACAGGAAGTCACATTCGACTTACAACAAAAGAAAATGGAATTCATCATATCACGGTTCCAAACCATAATCCTTTGAAGATTGGGACACTTTCCAATATTTTGTCGGATATAGCCAACCATTTTCAGTTATCGAAAAAGGAACTATTGGAAAAACTGTTTTAAATCAAACATCAATTTGCTTTACTAAGTTCCCCCTGTATTTCAACTGAACTTTAAAATGAATAACATATTCCTGCTAAAGTTTGTAATTGCTCAGAAAATATTCGAAGTTTACGATTTTATTTCAACGCGTATTACCTTGTCGCGAAATGAAATAGCCAAATCTACTTCTGCAGACGATTGTTTTTTCTCCCTCACCAAAAAAAGCGGTTATTTATAGCTTTATATGTTGAGTGATAAGATTTACTGGGTAATTATATGTGGAATTATGTTAGCTTTCCATGCATGACTCAAATCAATAAAAATAAAAATTGTAACAAAGTCAATCCTAAATTGCATGTTTTTCGTAATAAAGTCAACCCTGTTTAAAAGATGCCACTTTTTTCATAATCTGATAACACGCTCCAACAAGTCCCACGTTCGGCACGCCGTTATTTTCCCCTGTGCCGGTTAGAATTTTGCCGGAACAAATTTCTGCAGTCTTCGCGTATTTCGTCCACCAAATTTTTAAGGTGGGCGCAGGCTTTTTCCCGGATGGTTTACGATGTGATATGTCGCTTTTAAAAGAGATTGCGCTAATGTGTTGGACAAGATTGAATCCGATGGCCATTAACTTTTAATTATTGGCTTGAGCTGAAATAATTGGCATAAAAACAAAAAAAATGTGTTACAAAGAAGTCAATTCGTAATCAAAGATTGTATTTTTAACATTCAATATTTTTTGAACATTTAAACATTGAACCAAATGAAAAAATACATTACAACTATTTTCTTTCTTGCAATTTTTACCGTGGGAAATACCCAACCCTGGCAACCTGCCGGCGACCGGATTAAAACCCAATGGGCCGAACAAATCGATCCGGCCAATCCATTGCCCGAATATCCGCGTCCGCAACTGGTGCGTGATCAGTGGTTAAACCTTAATGGACTTTGGGATTATACCATTTTGGAACGGGGAGGAAACTTACCTGTTGCTTTCAACGGAAAAATTTTGGTTCCTTACCCCATCGAATCCAGTCTTTCCGGTGTTCAGAAAAGGGTAGGTGAAGATCAGGAATTGTGGTACCACCGCACGTTTACAATTCCTTCTTCCTGGAAAAATAAAAACGTAGTGCTTAACTTTGGCGCCGTTGACTGGAAAGCCGATGTTTGGGTAAACGACATTAAAGTGGGTTCGCATCAGGGAGGTTACACGTCTTTCAGTTTTGATATAACACCGTTTCTGAACAAAAGCGGCGAACAGAAACTGGTGTTAAAAGTGTGGGACCCAACTGACAAAGGATTTCAACCCCGCGGAAAACAGGTGAATGAGCCCCGCGGAATATGGTATACCCCGGTAACAGGCATCTGGCAAACGGTGTGGATTGAACCGGTTGAAAAGGCATATATTTCGCATCTGAAAACCGTTCCCAATATTGATGGCGGGAATGTGTTGGTTCTGGCTACCACGGCAGGCACAAATTTTTCAGATATAATCGAAGTAAAAGTTTTGGAAAACGGGAACGTGGTTGGAACAGGAAAAGCAGCCGCCGGACAAGAGGTGCTGGTTGCAGTTCCCAATGCCAAACTTTGGAGTCCCGAATCTCCTTTGCTTTACGATATGGAGGTCGCCATTCTGCGAGACGGAAAAGCCACTGATAAGGTAAAAAGTTATTTCGGAATGCGCAAAATTTCAACAGCACGCGATGAAAACGGGGTAGTTCGGATGCAATTGAATAACAAGGACTATTTTCATTTCGGTCCGCTCGACCAGGGTTGGTGGCCTGATGGATTATATACCGCACCCACAGATGAAGCGTTACTGTACGACATCAAAAAAACCAAAGATTTCGGTTTTAATATGATTCGAAAACACGTAAAAGTGGAACCGGCCCGTTGGTATTATCACTGCGACCGCGAAGGCATTCTGGTGTGGCAGGATATGCCCAATGGCGACCGCTCGCCCCAGTGGCAAATGCGTAACTATTTCAACGGACTGGAACTGCAACGGAGTGCCGAATCCGAAAAAAACTTCCGCCACGAGTGGAAAGAAATCATGGACCTTTGCTATTCCAATCCGAGTGTGGTGGTTTGGGTGCCGTTTAACGAAGCGTGGGGCCAGTTTAAAACCGCAGATATTGTGGAATGGACTAAAAACTATGATCCTTCGCGTTTAATCAATTCAGCAAGTGGCGGAAACCACTACGAGGTGGGAGATATCCTGGACATGCACAATTACCCGAACCCGGTAATGGGTTTGTATGATTCGAAACGGGTAAATGTTTTGGGTGAATATGGAGGAATCGGTCTGGTGGTAGATAACCATCTTTGGGAGGAAGGCCGCAACTGGGGGTATGTGCAGTACAAAACTTCAAAAGAAGCTACCGATGCATACATCGAAATGATTTACAGACTGAAAGAACTGATTCCCAATGGCTACTCAGGTGCTGTTTATACCCAGACCACCGACGTGGAAGTGGAGGTAAACGGGCTGATGACTTACGACAGGAAAGTGATTAAGATGGATGAAGAGCGAATCAGGAAAGCGAATCTTGAAATTTCAAATTTTCTGAATAAATAGCTATGCGGAAGCTTTTCATTTTGACTGGCTTAATGATTTTTATGTTTTCTTGCACAAATTCAGGAAAGAATGAGGAAAAGGAATGGTCAGGAAACCCGGTTTTCGAAGGCTGGTATGCCGACCCCGAAGTGATTGTTTATGACGACAAATACTGGATTTATCCTACCTTTTCTGCCCCTTACGAAGAGCAGGTGAAATTTGATTGTTTTTCGTCGCCCGACCTGGTGAACTGGACAAAACACGAAAACATCATCGACACTTCGGAAGTAAAATGGGCGCACCGGGCCATGTGGGCGCCGGGAGTAATTTCAAAAGAGGGGAAATATTACTTCTTTTTTGCTGCCAACGACGTTCATCCCGGTGAAGTGGGAGGAATTGGTGTTTCGGTTGCCGACCAGCCGGAAGGACCTTACAAAGATTTGCTGGGCGAACCGCTTATCAGTGAAAACGTAAACGGCGCACAGCCCATCGACCAGTTTGTTTTTAAAGACGTGGACGGCAGCTTTTACATGTTTTACGGAGGCTGGAGCCACTGTAACGTAGTAAAGCTGAATGATGACTTTACCGGTCTGGAGCCACTGCCCAACGGCGAAATGTTTTTGGAAGTAACACCCGAAGGTTATGTGGAAGGTCCGGTGATGTTTATTCGCAACGGAAAATATTATTTCATGTGGTCGGAAGGTGGCTGGACCGGACCCGATTACCGTGTGGCTTACGCCATTTCCGACAATCCGTTTGGGCCGTTTGAACGTGTCGGAACTGTTTTGCAGCAGGACCCGGAAGTGGCTACCGGTGCCGGACATCATTCGGTGCTGAACATTCCCGGCACCGATGAGTGGTATGCCGTGTATCACCGCCGTCCGCTTACCGAAACTTCGCCTCACCACCGGGTTACCTGTATCGACAAAATGGAGTTCAACGAAGATGGAAAAATTCTTCCGGTGAAGATTACGGATAAGGGAGTGATGGCACGACAAATTGATTAAACCATTTTTACTGAATTAGCACCACCCAATCCCTTTCCTTATTTTCCGGCGGATTTCCAATAGTAGAAATACCGGGGCCTTTCACGTTGGATATGCTTCCATTTTTTAACTCACCTCCTTCTCGTGGGTTAAACCATTTTACAATGTAGGTTTTATCTGAATCGAGCTTCAGTTTACATTCGTCTGAATTCATCGGAAGGTAAATCACATACATTTCACCGGGATTGGCGAAACAAAAAGCATTTTCCAGATTAACCAGTTCGTTGGCAGGTTTCATGGATTCAACCGGCAGAGTGTTCATAAATTGGGTGGCAATGGTGGATTGTTTCCACCAGTTTTCCCGACTGCGGAAATCTTCCAGGTTTAAATCATTATGCGGATACCGGTAACCGAAATACCACTCCACACCGGTGGCACCTCCAAGCAGTGCACCCCAAAGGCAATCTGCCCTGACTGTGTCGTGGTCTGCATCATGCGAGTCGGGCAGCACACCTTTCCAGTGCGGGCCAATTTCGTCGAGATTTACCAACCAGCGCTTTCCGGCTTTTTCCGATGCGGTTATCCAATTGGCAATACGCTGGTTTACCCGTGCCGGATTGCCGATTTGCATACTGGGCCCGTCAAAATTTTCGAAACCGAGGAACGGCGTCAGGTATTCATCTTGTTTCTCGTCGTTGGCATGGGTGTGCACCACCACAATGTTGGGAAACGGGTTGGTTTTTTTCAGGTAGTTGGCCATGGCCACTTTTTGGTCGTGGGTTTGGCCGATTGGTGTCCAGTTGGCCGGACCGTTTTCTTCGCCCATGTTCCAGGTAACAGCCAGGTGGTGGCCGAAGCGGGCAATCAGTTCGCGCAGGTAAACCATACGTTGTACATCGGTGAAACCATTGTCGAGCAACGTTTCATTTTCGGTTTCCTGCAAAACAAAATGCAGCATGATTCCGAGTTTCTGTGCATGGTCGAAAACGATTTCCCACTGGTCGAGTTTGCTGCAATCGAAACGGTAGCGTTCGTTATAGTCTTTGTAAGGCCAAACGTCTTTGCCGTCGCCCAGAATGTTCATCGTTAGCATATAAACTGAATTCACTCCGGCGGAATGGATGTAATTCAGCGCGCCAATAATTCCTTTTCCTTTTCCGCCTTGCCACATGGGATCGCCTTCGTTCCAGTCGGCCAGGTGCGGTTCATATTTGTGTAAATCTTTTTTAGGGTCGGCTTCACCTTCACGCACTTCAGTTTTCAGGCTGAAACGCGAAGTCTGGTCAAAGTCGGCAAATGCCAGAAAATTCTCGGGGCTATCGGCGCCGTTTTTAATCCATATTTCTTCGGAATCCTTAAATTTGAAATACCCTTTTCCGTCATTTACAATTCTCCCTTTTGCACGGAAATCGTCCCCGGTTTTATCTGATTTTTCAACGGTGAAAATTCCTTCCCGCCCATCAATTGAAATGACAGGTTCACCAAATTCATCATTCTCTTTCACCACAATATCTTTTCCTTTTTTTAAAGAAATTTTGAACTTCCATTCGCCGGGTTTGTCAGGCCGGAACCGCACTTTCCAAATATTTCCCCCTTCAGCTGAAGTTTCGGCGGCATTTATTTCCGCAGCGAAAAATCCAGGTACGGTATAACTCCTGTTTCCGTTAGTAAACGTTGCTTCCAGTTTATAATCCAGAAACGGATTTTCTTTTGCATATTCCGAAGCAAGCGGACCTGGAATAACCAGCGTAACTTTGTGCCATTGTTTCAATTCCCCGTCAATTAAAATATACGGTTCATCGGCTTTTGATTTGGTAAAAAGAAAGAAAATCAGAAAAATGTAAATCAGGTTTTTCATTGTTTTGAATTTTAATGATGCAAATAATGTATTATAATTTATACTTTAAACTCTCTTGTGTTTTCTGGCATTCCGGTTTCCGCCGATTTGTAAACTGCTTCCTGAACGGCCAGACTTTTCAGATAGTCGGGGCCGTTTGTTTCAAACTCATTTCCATTGAGCAGGCAGTCGATAAAATGGCGCTGAGTGGTGTAAACACAATCGCCGGCAAAATTTATGGGTTGCATTTCGTATTGATGTTCTTTTTCCTTTTCGCCCAGTTTCTGAATGGTAATTTTTCCGCTGGAATACAAACGGATGGTACCTTTCGTTCCGTCCACCTGAAATTCGCCGAAAGTCAGGCGTGGATTTTCGTAGTTGGGTTCATTGTAGCGGTTGGCGTCCCAGACAGCCAGCAGGTCCGGATTTTCGAATTCAAAATTCACCAGCGCAAAATCTTCACCGGCAATCACCGGGTTCAATTTTTTCAGCCAGGCAAATACACGCTTGATTTCTCCGCCCAGGTACCGAAACGTGTCGATAAAATGAATGCCGTTTTCATAAACAATCAAACGCGGATATTCCCGAAAATATGGTTGCCTTGGAATGTAGGCATTTTCGCCCCAGCCGTCGCCCATGCGTTTGCGCCAGTTCATAAAATGCACTTTCCCTATTTCTTCATTTAGAATGAGCTTTTTAATTTCGCGGTGCCAGGGCTGAAACCGCCAGTTTTCGTGTACCATAAAACGGATACCGGTTTTGGTGGCGTATTCCACAATTTTTTTTCCTTCTTTGAAGGTTGGCGCCAGCGGCTTTTGGCAAATGACATCAATATCCCGGTCCGCTGCAAACTTTGTCATTTCCAAATGGGTTTCCGGTGGAGTGATGATGTCAACAAAATCGGGCTTTTCTTTTTCAATCATTTCTCGGTAATCGGTGTAATGCCGTTGAATTCCATATTTTTTCATGTAAGGCCTTGCTTTTTCCGCATCGCGGTTGCACAGGGCTGTAATTTCCACTTCGGGAATCCGGGTCCATGCTTCGTATTGAAACGGACTGAAATAGCCGGCACCAATACCCACGCCTTTCAATTGCTTCATACCTTATTCGGTTTGAGTAATCTTTTCAATTGGGGTTATTTCCAGCTTTCTGAACTCTACCTCTGAGCCTTCAGCCTGAACGGCAATTTGTCCTATGGTCGCTGTACAATCGTATCCGTAATTGACCAAATCGCCGTTTACCCATACTTTTATTTCGTCTCCCACGCATTCAATTATCATCGTATTCCATTCGCCAACCGGATTTTCTGAGCCGTCGGTCAGGTTTAATATCCTGCGTTTTTTTCCTTCGGTAATTCCCCACTCTTCTTTGGGACCGCGTCGTTCCTCCATGTCGGGTACGGTAATGTCTTCCACAATGCACCAGAAGTCGCCGGCGTTTTCATGCATCATCTGCACTTCCAGCGATTTGGGAAACATACCATATAGCGCCCTCGGAGTGGATGCGTGCACCAGCACACCGCAATTTCCGGGTTCTCCGGCAAAGCGATACTCTGCTTCCAGCCGATAATTCTGATACACCGAATCGGTAATCAGGTGGCCACCTGGAGTGCCCAGGCTCACCAGCATTCCATCGCGCACAATAAACGGATTGATGGTGTCGGGGTTGTTGTCCATAGCCGGCACATCCACGTGCCAACCGGTGAGGTTAGTGCCGTTGAACAGGCTGATGGTTTTTTGTTCGGAGTTTTTGCAGGACAATGCTGCAAAGAAGATGATTAGAATTAAAAGATTGTTTTTCATGATATTTAATTTTTAAAGTTATTGTTTTTCGTTATTAAGTTGCTCTTTCAGGGCGCTTTTTTATTGTACTGTTCGCTACCCCAAAGCGTTGCCGTTGGGTTGAAATAATTTGCCCTTTCAGGGCGTAGAACTGATTCAACTATTTTATTATTTATTTCCATATTATTCTATTTCATTTTTCAATTCAAATTTCGATTTAATATCCAGTTCCAATTTTTTCGGGCTGAAAGCCCAGATTATTTCAGCCCGGTGGCACCGCTCCGGGAAAGAAACGGCCAACCGTTTGTCTTCGCCCTGAAAGGGCAGATTAAATTTATTACATCATTACCCATTCAATATCGGTTTATTCGGGTGCATAAATTCCCAACTTACAATGGCAATAAATGCCAGCGTCGCCCCGGTATAAAAAAACGGCTCTTCAGAACCGGTCCAGGCCTGCAAATATGGAAATGCCAGCGCTGTGATAAATGAACCCAGATTACCGGCCATATTCATGGTTCCGGAAACGGCGCCCGAATTCCTCCGGCCAATATCCACGCAAAACGACCAGGACGGACTTAACGTCATGTCGGCGCCAAAAATGGCCAAAGTCAGAAACAGCACGGCGCCGGTTACTGTTTCCATGTGCAGGCTGCCCAGTAAACCGATGATTACCAGTACAAAACCGGCGATTGCTGGAATACGCCGCGACATTTTCCAGTTCCCTTTTTTGTAAATCACATCTACCAGCCAGCCCGAAAACCAGTTACCCAAAGCTCCTCCAATCAAGGGCGCCGAGGCATAAAAACCCGCTTCCACAATTTCGAGGCTGTATTTGGTTTGCAGGTGTGGGAAAAGCCAGGTGAGCGTAAAAAAGAAGGTGAAGTTACTGGCAAAATACTGCAGCATGGCCAGCCACATATTCCCCGATTTCAGCATTGTATCCATTCGTATTCCGGCTTTTTCGGTAATGTCGGTTTGTTGCCGGTTATTCATGATATAATTTTTCTCTTCCTCTGAAATTCCTTTATGTTCTTCGGGTGTATTTCTGAACCAAAAAAACCAGAAAATTGCCCATAAAATTCCAATAATCCCAAGGATTACAAAAGTGATTCGCCATCCGGTGGCATGAATGAGCCAGGCGACCAGAGGCAACGCAAACGCTGCTCCGAGGCGGGAACCCGAAAAGTTGATTCCGGTTACCAGTCCGCGTTCTTTTAGCGGATACCAGGAATAAACGGCCCGTGAAATTCCGGGAAATGCTCCTGCTTCGCTGGCTCCGAAAAGGAACCGGACCACCAGCATGGAAGCATAATTCCAGGTGGCGGCTGTCAGTGCTGTAAATACCGACCATAAAATTACAATGGTAGTCAGGATTTTACGTGGTCCCAGGCGGTCGGCCAACATACCCGAAGGCGTTTGAAAAAGCGCATAGCCCAGTGCAAAGGCCGAAAGTACCCATCCCATCTGTTTGTCGGAAAACCCAAGCGAATCGGAAATGGGAATTTTTGCTGCCGAAATGCAGGCGCGGTCAATGTAAAGCAGCAACGACAGGAAAAATGTTCCGAAAACAAGCATTACGCGGGTTGGTATCCGTTTTTTCATCGTTTTTAAATTAATTGGTTACTGTTCTTCCGGAAATTCGTAAGTTTTACTCAGCACAAATTTATCGAACCGGAACCCGTCTTCGCGCATGGAAAATGATATCACATGCTCTCCCGGTGAAGGAATTTCAAGAAAAATTAATTGCTCTTCGCCGCAATGGACTTCCTCAGTACGTTGTTTGCTGGCCCAGGTCCACTGGTTTTTTCCCTCGCACCACTGCATGCGCTGGCCACTTTCCGGCCAGGTTCCGTTCAGTCCCACGTGAATCCCGTTATCTTCGGCGCCGGTTGAAAAGGCCCTGACCCAAACGTAATATTTCCCGGGATTTTCAACCTGAACTTTATAACTAACGATGGCCATTTTTCCCGGTTCGTTGGAGAAGTTTTCCCCGCGTATCAGTTTATCGTCGTGTGTTTGTCGTGTATCGGGTAAAACAGCAATGAATTGATTTCCACCGGCAGTTTCGCATTGAACAGGTTCTGTGCCTTTGTAAAGCAGAACGCTTTGGTTGTCAATTGCATACCATTTCCGGATTTCATCTTTTTCCTGTTTAAAAAAGTGTTCGGCTTCCACAGCCACTTTTCCGTTTTTTTCCACATTAATTTGGGAAAGTGCAAAAGCTGGAATTAGCAGCACAAAAAATAGAAATTGAATTTTTTTCATTGTATTGATTTTAGATAAATTTCAGAATGGCTTTGCAAATGGCATCGTCGCCGCCTAAGTTTCCGGGAAAGGGCATGTAAATCAACGCCGGAAAAGGTTTACAATCGTTGAGTTGCCACACCGGAACACCTGGAATGATTTGCCCGAGCACCTTCGCTTTTTTTACATGAAATGATTTGGTCAAAATATCGCTGGATGTGATTCCTCCTTTGGCAATAAAAAAACGGGGTCTGACTTTTATTCCCCTCACCGCTGCCACCACACCTGCCGAAACGCGGTTTACAATCTGAAGGCTTTCATCAGCCGTTTTTCCTTTAATCACTTCCCGGCTGGTATAAATTACCACAATCCGGTCAAGTTCAAGATTGGCATTTATTTTTGCTGAAACCCTTTTCGTTTCGGTTTTAAAACCTGATTCATCCAATAATTTTTTAGCCTGAATTTCTATGTATTCCACCGGTAAATGTTGTTTCAGGTAATCCAATTGTTTGGAAGTCATAGGCACATAGGAACCAACGGCCACTACGCCACCTTTTCCTGTGGTTTCGATTTGGTCTCTTTTCAGCGGCAATTTTAACGGCAAACCGGCCAGACTCGGAACAATGGAAGCTGCTGTTCGAAATAAAACCGGTTTTAAACCCTGTTTAACTGCGTTGTAAAATCCGGCGGAGAAAACATCCAAATCGGATTGGGCCGTTGCATTTACAATACAAACCTGCCCGTTTTGCAACTCCTTTAAAACGGATGCAACTTTTTCTGGTCCTTCTTCCCTTAAATCATTCAGACTGATGGAAACTACCTGCGAAGCTTTTATCCTGCCTTTGGTTTTTTCTTCCACATAATCTTTCAGGTTGGAAGAGCGATACCCAAAACTGGAATCCTGCGCAAAAGGGGTTTTTCCTGCAGGAATAAGGTTTTCTCCGTCGCGGACGTAATGCACGTCGTCAATGGTCACTCTTCCGCCTTCAAAAAAAGCCGGGATTAAAATGTGCGGCGCGTTTTTTATTCCCAGTCCTTCTCCCAGTGCATCAACCTCGTTGGGATAATGACCGCGCAGGGTAGAGTCGCCACGACTGATGACCAGCGTTTTCCGGCCTGTTTTTTCAGATGCATTTTTAATGTTCCGGCCAATTTCGAATGCCAGCCGGTTTGCATTTTCAGGAATCAGGCTACGCGAATTGGTTAGGATAAAAAAGAGGGAAGTGTTTGCGCTTAATTCAGCTTCAATCTCTTTTTCGCCCCAGATAGTTAAAACCGGTACATCGTAAATGGTTTGTGTTCCGGTGGGATCATCGTCTAAAACGATAATGGTCAGCCCCGAATCCAGAAAGGCTTCCCGGTTTTTTCCGGTTAGCTGTTCGGGATATTCCGAAGGCAAGGATTGAATAGTTTCAGTATAATTTGTCATGATTCTTCAATTACAATGACCCGGCACGGAGCCCCGTCGCCATCTTTTATTTTCAACGGCAGGGCAACGAGCTGTACTTTCTGTTTTGTTATTTTTTCCAGATTAGTTAGCCCTTCCACAATCAGAACATCGCCGCCCAAAAGTATCCGGTGGATTTCCATCAGCTTTTCCAGGTTGTTCACATCGGCTATTGAAGGCGGTTCCACTCCAATGAATGCGATGCCTTTTTTGATGCACCACTCTGCCAGTTCCCGGCTTATTCCCGGAAGTCCGTCGCGGTAAACCGGCTCATTTACAAACCGGCTCCAACCGGTTCGGAAAATAAGTCCTTCCTCCTTTTGAATTTGGTTGCCCACTTCACCCAAATCGGAAACCGTAATTTCTGTGTTGGGTTGAATTCCGGTTAAATCGACAACGTAACACGAAACAAAAAACCGGGCAGGATCAACCTGGTCAATGGATTTATCATTCACTTCAAAATGAACAGGTGCATCCATGTGTGTGCCGGAGTGCGAGTAAAGGTGCAGTGTTTTGGCGTTCCAGCCGTCCTTTGAAAAGATTTTGGCCGGCTCAAAGTCTACGCCCCTCATTCCAGGCTGGTATGTTAATGTGACGTCGATGAATTTCATATTTCAAGTCGTTGAATGATCGCATCTGCAATTTCCGTTGTCCCTGCTGTTCCGCCCAAATCAACCGGGAGTATTCCCTCGGAACAGGTTTTGTCCATAGCCGCCATCAGTTTTTCTGCCGCGGTGATTTCTCCCAGGTGTTTCAGCATCAGTGAGGCCGACCAAATCGTTCCCAGCGGATTGGCAATGTTTTTTCCGGCAATGTCGGGCGCCGAACCGTGAATAGGTTCGAACATCGAAGGAAACTCTTTTTCCGGATTGATATTCCCCGAACCTCCCAAACCGAGGCTGCCCATCACAGCGCCACCCAAATCGCTTAAAATGTCGCCGAAAAGATTCGTAGTGAGCACCACATCAAAAATTTCGGGACGGAGCACAAAATTGGCCGAGCAGTTGTCGATGTACATCTGGAAATGTTCTACATCCGGATATTGGCTTGCCACCTCTTTTATCAACCTGTCCCAGTATGTGAGGCTGTTTATTAATGTATTCGATTTGGTAATGTGGTGCACTTTTTTCCGGCGTTTGCGAGCCAGTTGAAAAGCATAATGTGCCACCCGCTCAATTCCGCGGCGGGTAAACACGCTGGTGTCGATTCCCATACCGTTGGGCGAGTCGGGCATTATCTGACTGCCCACCTGCACAAATTCGCCTTCTGTATTCTCACGCACCACCACAAAGTCGATGTTTTTCTTTTCTTTCAGTGGACCATGAAAACCAGGCCAGGTACGCACCGGACGGTAGTTTACATACTGCTGAAAACCGGTCCTCACTTTAAAGGTGTAATCTTTGGCAGGAAGTGTATCGTCCACTTCGGGTAACCCCACAGAACCAAAAAAAATGGCATCAAAAGGTTTCAGAATTTCCAATCCGTTGACCGGCATAAATTCACCGTTTTTCAGGTAATTTCCGGCTCCCCACGGGAAAAATTCCTTTTCCAGTTGAAACCCTTCTTTTTCGCCCAACGCATCCGCCACTTTTAATGCGGCCGGAACAATTTCCAGCCCAATCCCGTCGCCGGGAACAACAGCTATTTTGAATGTATTCATTTTTTGTTAATCGATAAATATTTCTTTCACTTTGTTAAAGAATTCTTTTTTTCGTAAGGAACTTATTCCCCAGTTTACCGGTACGCTTTGGTATCCTTCGTCGAAACTTTCGCCTTCTCTTCTGAAATCGAAAAAGCCCCATGAAGCATAGGCTTTGGTGGCATTAACAAAGTTGTTGGCAGGTTTATCATAATCATAATGATCGTCTTCATTAAAAACGACGGGCATGGGCCGGTAAGAGAGGAGAGAACGGACAATCTCCACCATTTCTATAATCCGTTCAGGTTGCTTCACTCCGTTTCCGTGCAGAAAAACAAAATCCGAAACTTCCACTATTTTATCGGGTGGGATCGTATTTCCGTTGAAACTTGCGGAAACCAGCAGTTCCGGTGCTTTCTCCTTAACCCGCAAAATGAGTTCGTGCATTCTGTCTTGTTTGATAATTTCATGATCGTATTTGCGGTTGTTGCATTCGTTGGCCACTTCAATCAAAATGTTTGTAAATCCTTTTTTCTGAATCCACTCCACCACATTGTCCACGGCGGCAATTACTGCTTTTTCATTTTCCAGCCGTTCATCCTGACCAAAATAGAAAATGCCAAGCATCACGACCATGCCCAGTTCATCGGCTTTTTTTACGATGCGTTCCATTCGGTTTGCAAATTCGGGCCTTAATTTTCCGTCGGTTTCAAAAGCGTTGTTTTCCCAGGGTTGATTGGCAGAATAACCTTCGGGGCTTCCACCCTGGAAATTGATGGTAAAAGCCAGCAATCCGTGTTTCTGCCATTCGGGCATGGCTTCGATAAACTCGCGGGTATTGCGTTCCGGGTCCCATTTTCCGGTATCAGGGTATTTCCATTTGTCCACTGTTTCCGGATTCAAATCGTCGAAAACGCCCTGCACCATTCGTGAATTGGGCAAAAGTCCTTCCACAGAAATTCCCTGCCAGGTTCGCCCTTCGAAGGTTGGTTTTCCGTTGATGAAAAACTTTTCCTCTTCAATGGAAACGCGGGTTTGTGGTTCGAAAATTTCTTTGTTGAACAGGTTTTTGTCGGCCCATTTAATGTACTGGTTCCAATCGAAGGCAGTTACACCATGTCCTCCGGTACGAATGTGGTAAGCCACCGTGTTGATAATTGGTTGGTTTACCTGCGGCATTTCAACTGTTGAGATTCCCTGTTTGTTATAGAGTTCGTAAACAGGAGTTGCATAATGGGAAGATAGAAATTCACCGCGCGGATCAGCCCATTGGTCATCTTCGGCACTGGTCACGTAAAGCGGGCGGGGAGCAATGAGTGCAAGCAGCTCGTGCTGATCGGCAGGCAATGCTTTTTCATTCAGATTGTAACTCCTGAAATTCCTGGCAAACCAGTGTGGAAACGAATTGTTGATGCGTGCCACTGTTTCGCCAAACTGGCGTTTGGAGAGCGCTGCACCGCCACACCCTGAATTGTTTGAAATGACGGCTGCAAAACGTTCATCAGTAGCGCCGGCCCACAAGGATGTTTTCCCCAGGCGGGAGTGGCCGAAAACAATCACTTTCGAAGCATCCACATCTTTGTCCTGTTCCAGGTAATCCATGGCGCGGCTCAATCCCCAGGCCCAGGCTGCAATGGAGCCCCATTCGCTGGCAGCAGGGCGTTGCTGGTCATCGGTATAAAGCAGCGGGTGGATTCCGTCGGTAAAATCGTTTTTGTCGGGGTCCACTTCGCAGTAAAAGATGGTTGCCAGTCCATAACCGGTATCAATGATTTTATCCACCTGCCAGCTATCTTTACTCACACCTCTCGACTTTTCAGTTAACTGGTTGTTGGCTATGCCATAAGATTCATTGTCGCGCGTCCAGGCATTCGAAATCCGAATGTTTACATCGTTGCAAACTGTATGGTTTCCGTAAAAATTATATCCCAGAAAAACAGGCGCTTTTTCAACATTTTTTGGCAAGTACATCAAAACGTTAAAAAAAAGTGTTCTGCCGTTTTTGTTGAACACGATGTCCACCTGTTTGCGACGGGCCTTTCCATTCAGGGCATTGTCGCTCTCTTCCACCACTTCCCATTTTGAAATTTCCAGATTGCCGGGCACTTTTCCGTAAACGTTGTTGCTGAAAAAGTCCAGCAATTCCGGCCTGCGGACCCTTTCCCAGCGCCGGGTGTTTTTTATTTTCCGCCCACTGAATGAAGTTAGCGGATTGGGCAACTCAAACTGGGGAACTTTACTTTCGTCGTAGTTGGGGACGAATTCGCCACGACGCTGTCCAAAGCAAAAAACAGTTGCAAACAGAAGTACAATAATAAATAGTGATTTTTGCATGGTATTTAATTTTTAAAATTTTCCTGAATTAAAGCTTTTGATTTTAACAAATGGTTTCTAAGTTCAAGTGCTGCAAGCTCAGTATCACCTTTTTCAATGGCATTCAATATGGCAAGGTGTTCAGATATTGTTTCCTCCGGCGGGCGCATCAGGCCCATTTGCTCCACCCTGAGTTGCACCAAAGAATGACTGTAAATTTTCTGCAGCATTTTGTTTCCCGAAAATTCAAGTAAAAGTGCATGAAAACGGTCGTCGGCTTTCCGGTATTTTTCAACTTCGATGGAAGAAGCATTTTCAAACGGCTTCCAGATGTTTTTTAACTGCCTGAGTTGTTTTTCGTCTCTCCGTTCGGCAACCAGCCGCACAGCAACGGTTTCAATTCCTTCACGCACATCGTAAATGTCGCGCATTTCGTTGGTGGAAAGTTTTTTAACGAACATGCCCCGGCGCGGAATGCTTTCAACCAAAAAGTCGTATTCAAGCATTTGCATGGCTTTTAGCAGCGGTGTACGACTGACGCCCAGCCGGGCAGCCAGCTTTTCCTGAAGCAGTTTTTCTCCGGGTTTCAGCTCGTTATCAATTATCATTTCTTTGAGCTTGTTGTAAACCGGGATACTCAAGTCGGAATGTTGAATCATGTATCAAAATTTTCGGCAATATAGGATATTGTATTTTGAATACAAAATGCAGATAGAGAAATTCTGGTCAAGGGAAAAAATTTTAGTGACACAACGATTTCAGGATTTTCCTGATGATATGAATTCAACTGGCGGACAGCTTAAAAATAAATTGAGAACGCGTATCGAAATCAGTTTACATTCTAAATAAGATGACGGTCAACGGACCCCCTCCGGCCAGATAAATCTGACCTCGTCCCCCTGTGGCACTAACGCCACAAGGGGACAAAGCTTCGATGGTTCGCTGGCGGATGTTGAAGCGTGTTTCTTTTGGATTGAAGTTTAGTATTTCTGAAGCAGTGCCAGCAGCTTGCGGTCGAGTTTGTGGCCGTGCCAGTCTTCGTAGTCCACATCTTTGCGGCCGGAGTCCATAATGCCGAACGTGCCGCGGAACTCCCAAAGTGCATAACCGATTCCGTGTTCCGATAAAACATCGAGCACATCGCCAAACCAGGCCAGGAAAACATCGTGCGGGGTTTCATTGTAACATCCGCACTCGCCGCAATGCACACCAACGCCTTTGTTTACGGCGTCAATCCAGGGTGCATAAAATTCCTTCAGTTTGTCTCGGCTGAATTGCTGACCGTTGATTTTGCCTGGCCATACCGGAGTGGGCGCATCATCCGGGTTTTTCCAAACCCACGATGCCCGGTAGTGCGAAATATAATGCGGATAGTAACCTCGGCAACTTTGGCCGATGTCGAGGTCGAAAATTTCCGGAATGACATCGCTTCCCACGTTGTTGCCGTCGGCAATAACCAGGTGGTTGGGATTGTGCGCGCGAATGGCATCCATTGATTTTTTGGCCACTTCGCGGTAAAGCTGCCCGGGAATGGCGCCCCGCCGCGAATGCTGGTCGTTCATGTCTTCGCGGGTACAGGGTTCATTCACCAAATCGAAACTGATTTTATCGGAAGAATAGTTTTTAAACCGTTTGGCCCACATACTCCAGTGTTCGTAAAAAGCATCCTGCGCTTCTTTGTCCTGCCACAGGTTGTAAGGTTCGTTAAACCCGGCATTCACGCAAAAACCGGGTGCGCGGTGCAGGTTCAGGCTCATGTGCAGCCCCTGTTTATTCGCCCTGTCCACCAGCGACTGGATGTTGTCCAGCTCTTTTTCGTTAAAGTTCAGCACATCGTCGGGTGTAATGTCTTTCGACGGGTCGAACTTCACATACCGTGGATAAGCCATGGGAAGCCGCACAAAATCGAAGCCCCAGTCGGCCATCCATTTCAAATCATTGTCGGTGGTTGCCGACCGTCCACCGCTGCCTATGGGCGAAAAGTAATCGAGCAGGTTAAAACCCTTCCAGCGCGGAAGTTTGTTTTTTGTGGTGTTCAGAAAGTTTGCGGCTGTTGTTGTTCCTGCCAGTCCGGCGCCGGCAGCCGCCAATCCGGTGGTTTTAATAAAGTTTCTTCGCTTCATGAATCAGGCTTTTTGTTGATTTGCCCTAAAGATATTTAAAAACGGGAGAAGGCAAAAGACTGGGATTGAAATTTTGTCACTGGTAACTGGACATTGGGAAATTGTGAAATTGAAAAATTGTGAAATGGTTGAGGAGGTTGCCGGGTTTACCCCGTGAAATTCGACATCAGTAGAAAATTTCACTGGTGGTTGTCGTGGTTTTCGTTGTTGTCCGGTTGTCCTGGTTATCACACTGTATTACCAGCGTTGGGAGATTTTTGAAATATGATATTTTCTATATCGCTTTTTAAGGTGGAGATAATATTGAAATATTCTTTTGCTCTTCAAAGTCATCGTGGATGATTGAATATCTGCCTTCTACAGCATAATCTCCCAAATCTGTAAGTTTTTCGTTGTCTGTTTGAAGATCAATATTATTTTGACGGATAATGTTCAAAAGTTCTTCCAAATCATGAATTTTCGGAAAGCTTATCTGCATAAATGACAACAAGGCTTTAAGAAGTTTTTCAGCAGTCTGCTGCAAATGAAAGAATATTATTTCAAGATCGAGTTCAGAATCTCCATTCTGAAAGTCTTCATAAAGATTTTGAGCAGCTTTAAAATCAACGCCGGCTTTTTTATAAAAAAGCTCATATTGTTTTAAGTATTTGACCACAGTAGTTTTCCTTTTTTATCAATGTCCATATAAACTGAACCGAATTCATCTTTATAAAAATCGTATTCACTTTTTGAAGGTATAAGAATGTCTTTTGCTATGGGGAGGCCTTTAAGTAATTTCCTGGCTTTTCTTTTTTCCTCGATTTTAGATTTTACCTTTTCCTTAACAATGCAAATATCAATATCGCTGTTATCAGTTGGGGTGCCATAAGCATAACTTCCAAACAAAATAATTCTGAGCGGCTTAAGTGGTTTTAAGCGTTTTACAATTTCGTTATCCAGGTCGTTTATACGCTGACGATTCATTTTATTATCTTTTTCCCAAATATACTATTTTTTGGTGTATATGGGTGTGGAATGGTGAAATTGATAAATGGTGAAATGGTTGAGTAGATTGTCGGGTTTACCCCGTGAAATCCGACGTCAGGAGAAAATTTCACTGGTGGTTGTCCGGTTGTCAGGTAAACGGTCATCTGTCGTTGGTCAATTGGAAACAGGGGTTGGGGCTTCCCACTTCGTGCTTCGAGCTTTGAGCTTCGGTCTTCGGACTTCCCTCTTCGAGCTTCTTTCTTCTGTCATTGCAACCCCCTGACCCGATAAATCGGGTCTTGTCCCCCTTGTAAAAAGGGGACAAAGGGTGCAGGTAAGCTACGGATTTGGTTACCGGTCTCCGGCCACCAGTCACTGATACTTGCTGAGAATTTCCGATGCTTATATTACTTTGTCAAAATAGAGCGTATCTTTTGTGAAAGGGGACAAAGGGTGCAAGTAAGCTACGGATTTGGTTTTCGGACTCCAGTCACCAGTCATTGAAACTCGCTGAGAATTTCCGAAGCTTATTTTACTTTGTCAAAATAGAGCGTATCCTTTGTGAAAGGGGACAAAGAGTGCAGGTAAGCTACGGATTTGGTTACCGGATTCCGGTCACCAGTCACTGATACTTGCTGAGAATTTCCGATGCTTATTTTACCTTATCGAAATAGAGCGTACCCTCGCTTGTTCCGCCGGAGTAGCTCGTTGAATAGTCCATCTTCAGCGTTTTTCCGCCATTTTCAATCGACCACTTTTCCTTTGTTTTCAAGTCGTCTGCACCGCCGTTTCCGTAAAACGTTGTGATGGATTCAAATGCGATTGATTTATTGTTTTCCGTCATCAAAGCCTTTGCTTTTCTGGGCATATCGTAAATCGTGATTTTGGATTCTGCACCGCTGAGTGACAGGTTTTCCTGAAACGGGTAGGCTTCGCCATATCCGTTTTCATAAACACGGTTGGTGAAGAGGCTGTCGTTTTTCTGTAAAATCGTCATTTTCGAAAGAAAAAGCTGGTCGTTTAAAGCGGTTGATTTTTCCTTGTTCAATTTCCATTCGCCTGAGAAAATGGTTGATTGCCCCGAAGCGGACATAACAGAGATAAAAAAGAAAACCATGCTGAATGCTGCTAAAACTTTTGTTTTCATAATAATGGATTTAAATGTTGATAATAAAATTGGATTTAATTATGGTTTGATAAATTCTTTCCAGTCTTTGCCGCCGGTGAGCCAGGCGAGGTTGAACCGGGCTATTTTTCCGCCGCCGTCGCTTTCGTAGAAGAGGTAAATCAATCCTTCCGAAGCGGTTCCTGCACACCCTGCGGTTAATGATGAGTAGGCAAAACTACCTTCGTCCACCACGCGGCGTACCGGCCAGGTTTTGCCGCCGTCGAAACTTGCCCACACCGTTCCGTTGAACCGGCGGGAGGTGCGCAGCTCAAAGGGCACATCTTCGTCTTTTTTATCTGCCGGAACATCGATGTTACTGAACAGCAGGATGTCGTGCCCATCCACGGGCAACCGCACCAGCCCGGCCATCAGTCCGTAATCGGTGTGCTGTGCGCCGTCGGGCAGTTCTTCATCTACCCATAAGTCTTCCCATGTCTGGCCGCCGTCGGAACTGTAGGCGATGTATCTCCGGCGCGGGTTCAGCCCATCTGTTGATTTATGGCGCCGGGAGTTGTAGTAGAGCGTACCGTCCGACAGTTCGGCAATGGCTGCTTCGCCGGTGCCATACGCCGGAAACGGTTCGCTGGCCTGCCAGGTTTTGCCGCCATCGTCGCTGAAAATGGCATTGGTGTAGTGTTCGTCCCAGAACTCCCGGCCATTGCCGTTGCCGTACCAGCGCGACGGGCGAATCAGCCGTCCTGCATATTTCCCCTGCTTTAGTGTGATGCCGTGCTCGTTCATGTGCATGGATGGGATGTGACCCAGGCTGTTGGGTTTGATGGTTACTTTCTCCGCGTTCCAGGTTTTTCCGTGGTCTTTGCTGCGGTAAACGGTGAGCGGGGCAGGCGGATGCCCGCCTTCCACAAAAACCAGGATGTGGCTGCTGTTTTCATCAACGGTTGTTCCGCCACCCTGAAAACCGGGATTGGCCACTGTGATTTCCGGTTCCCAGGTTTTTCCGCCGTCTTCGCTGCGGCGCACCCTGAAATGTTCACGACCCCACGTTGCCACAATGGTTCCGTCGGTAGCAGTAATCACATTGGGAAACCGTTCATCAGCAAACAGTTGCTGCACCTCAAAAACCGGCTGCCCGTCGTTCCAAAACGGATTCTTTGGCGCGGTGCTACACGAGGTGAAAAAGATAAACAGGACAAGAACAGCGGCTGCAGTATTTTTTATGATGCTCATTTTTTATGTTTATTGTTTGACATATCATATAAGATACTTATTTTTAAACCCTAAATAAATCAAAAATTGAATTCAGAACCTGAAATAACACGAAAAAATGAAATTTTTCCAGGCCCCGAAAATTCCGGTACCAGTGAAAATGGGGGAAAATCAGGCGGGGTGAGCCGGATAAAGTTTTCTAGCGAAAAAGTTGGGTTATACGCCTTTATTGGTATTATATCCCAACCAAATAATAGAGAAATAACCCAACTTTACATGTCCATAACCGTTGTGTGTAATTTTAAAAATCAGATAAGCTATAAACGAATTGATTAATAATTTAAATGATTACTTGGTATTTGTAGGTAAGTTTTATCAAGGTAAAATTACTAAAGACATAAATCCAGCAGATATTGCGATGTTAACAAATAGTATGCAAGAATGCATTAATCACTGGAGAAGAATATTGATTATAATAATAAAAGAAAAACTCAAAATAGAATTAGAAGAATAAAATGAAATTATGAAATATTATTTAGACTTATTTTCCCCTGAGACTTATGAAAAGTACACAAAGTCTGACCAAACGATTTCAGGATTTAGACCAAGGCAACTAAATGCTGCTTCAAAAATTAAGCCTGGTGATAAACTTCTTTGCTATGTAACAAGACTTTCACGGTGGGTTGGTATTCTTGAAGTTACAAGCAAAAACTTTGAAGACAATACACCAATTTTCGTAGAATCGGATGACCCTTTTGTTATTCGTTTCAAAGTTAAACCTACAATTTGGCTACCACTTGAAAAAGCTGTTCCTATAAAAGAAGATTTCGTTTGGGATAAAATTTCATTTACAAAAGATCATGATAAAAACAGTTCAGTATGGACTGGACCAATGAGAGTAAGTCAAAGAGAAATGAGTGCATCGGATGGTAAATTTATTGAGCAACTTCTTGAAAAACAAATGCAAAAATCAAAGTTATTTGAGTTTTCAGAAGATGACTTGAAAAAATTAAAAAATCTTACAGTACGAACTCATGATAGCAAGGATGTTCCTGTTTCAATTCCAGAGGATGAAGATGTTGATGACAACGTTGAGGATACTACGGTTAGAGAATCTATAAAAATGCAAGCTATGCTTGCAAAAATTGGAGAAAGGATGAATCTGAAAGTATGGATACCAAGAAGTGACAGAGAAAGAGTAATGAAACTTTGGAAACCTTTAGATGGAACCCTTCTTGAAAATCTACCCCTTAATTATGACGATACAACATTAAAAACAATTGAAAATATTGATGTTCTTTGGATAAGGAGGCGTTCTATTGTTAGAGCATTTGAAGTAGAACATACAACTTCAATTTACTCTGGAATATTAAGAATGGCTGACTTAATGGCTCTTCAACCCAACCTTGACATAAAAGCTCATATCGTCGCACCGACCGAGAGAAAAGATAAAGTTTTACAAGAAATAACACGGCCAGTATTCACTTTACTCGAAAAAGGTCCGTTGGCAAAATCGTGTTCATTTCTGTCTTACGACTCATTGACCGAGTTATCAAAAGAAAGACGTCTTGAATATATGAATGACGGAGTAATAGAAGAATATACAGAAGATGGAGAAATTTAGAAATAAAAAACTACACACTAGATAATTGTAAATGACAGGCGGGGGTTTTAGCGGTCTGACAAGTCAGACCTTGTGCCTACTTTTCTGCGGATCTGACACGATTTCTTCAAGAAATCCCGCCCCACCCACATACGAGTGACCGTTAGCAAAGCTCAATCCATTAAAAATACCCAACTAAACAGAAATTAGTTTTCGACCACAAAAAAGATAGCATGAAAAACAATCCATCAAATAAACCACTCCACAAAATGACTGCCCAAGAGCTGGGACAGTTGTTTCCGGTGGTGATTGAGAATTACAACAGTGCCTGGCCGGAGTTTTACCGGGCGGAGGAAAAGCGGATTGCAGAGGCCTTTGCTCCGCGGGAGATTGAACGGATGGACCACATAGGCAGTACGGCCATTCCCGGGTTAAAAGCCAAACCCACCATCGATATTTTATTGCAGATTTCGGAGCGCCTGGAGTTGCAAAAGCTGGAAGATGTTTTTCAGTCCCTCGGTTACGAGATGAATCGCCGGCCCGAAAACCCGCCTCCGCACCTCACGTTTGTAAAGGGGTATTCGCCCCGCGGGTTTGATGGGCAGGCGTATCATGTGCATGTACGGTACAAAGGCGACTGGGATGAAATCCGGTTCCGGGATTATCTGATTCAGCATATTCATGCGGCTAAAGATTACGAGGCATTAAAACTGCAACTGGCTGAAAAATACAGAAACGACCGGGAAGCCTATACGGAGGGGAAGTCGGAATTTATTGGAAAGGTGATGACATTGGCGGACACAGATTATAAATCTGCGTCAGAGGAGGAGAGGTTGATGATGAAAAAACAAGGTTAAAAGATAACATATGTTAATCCGGCCATTAACAAATGAAAAAGCGTAAAAAGAAAAAAAGGAACCAACAGCAAAAACAGGAGAGCCGGCACCACCGGAATGAATTTTTCAAACGGTTGCAGCAGGTGATGGCCGTTCTGGGCGATGCTTCGGCTTTTAAACTGTTAGATAAAGTCGACCGGCGGTTGGTATATGATTGTCGCCTTCGCCCGGTAAAGATAATCGCCCCAAAGGAGATGGGCCATTTCCCGGATAAACTTTTGACATTAAAACAAATCAATCTGGTACTAAATTACCTTCTGAAAAAAACGTTTGTTGACATGGGACAGGCCAGGCTGAGTTTGTACGACTTTACGGTTTACGTGGAAACCCTTCAACTGCAGTGGTGCAATATGCCTGAAAACCATCCTGAAATTGCTGACAGGTTCCGGGCCTGTTTCCCCGTGTTTCATGAGAAGTTTACAGAAATCCGGTTAAAAGCAAACAGCCTGATCGTTCAGAAACTGCAGGAAACCGCTTTTTTTCTGTCCGATTTATCGTCGCACGTGATCCGTTTTGTTCCTGAGAAAATAAATAAACCTGCATCGGTTTTAGATAATTCGGCTTTTTTCAATAATTACATGCTGGAAGTAAAAAAGCCGGAAATTGAAACGGTGAAAATCAATGGTTACACGCGCCCGGTTTACCGGCTGCTTCTGAACTTCGGGCAGGAATTTAACCCACTGACCATCACCCCTGAAAAACTGGGGATCACGGGAGTTATGCAGAGATTTCCGCTCAAGGTTTATATGCAGCAACATGCCTTCGACCGAATTGAATTACGGCTGGGTAAACAACTCTGCAGGTATAATTACTTAAATATCATCCCGGCCATCCTGGTGAACGAACCCGTACCTGTGGCCGAAAAAACCAGCTATCTTTTTCCCGTAACACATGCCAACATAAAACTCGGCTATTTAAAAGGAGACATTATCGGTGATAAGCTGATTATCCGTACTTTTTTGTTTTTAACCCACAATGGCACTCCTGAAGGGAAAAAATTGCAGGAGTTGGCCGGTATTCACAAGGCAGATAAACAATACCTGGGCATTGACAAACTGAGCACTTTTATTCTTTCCGATATCAAAAAGGATGAAAAGCTGAAAGCGCTGTTTTGCGAGGCAGGTTGCGGCGATTTATTCCGGATTAAAAAAAACGTTTTGGACGATCCTGACGGGAAAGATATTGCCTGCGCTGAATTTTTAACCCGTTACCTGGGAATGTAATGCCGGTATTTTAAGATGTCCGTTCCAAAACTTTTTCGCAGATTTTTAATAAAAAAGGCTGTCAGGGAAATTCCTTTCAAATCCACCCCCTTAGTTTATAATACCCCAAAGCCAGCATTTCGCGTGCAAAGGTGATTTCGTATTTCAGATGGTTCCAAACCTGGTAGCGTATCTGAATGCTTTTTCCCACATCGGGTGCAGCGGTTTTACGGCCTCCCAGTTCATCGTCGTTAAAAACGAGGTTTGCTTCGGTGGCATTTTCAAATGTGGGCAGGGCGTTTACTTGTTCGAACCCAACTTTTTCAAAACAAAGTACTGCCCGGCGGGTGTGGTCGGGCGAAGTTATCAGCAAAATTGGTTTTGAATTATCAAGTATTTTTTGAGAGTTTAATGCCTGGGCCCGGGTGTTGGTTCCTTCACTTTCAAAAAGAATTTTTTGAGGATCGACACCGCGTAAAACCAGTTCCTTTTTCATTAACTGCGGGGTACTCACGCTGTCGGTAATATCACCCGGCATGGCAATAATCAGGCTGGATTCAGGAAAACTGCGGGCTGCTTTTCCTGCAAACCAGCTTCGCATTAAATTGCTTTCGCTGGGCATTCCGCCGCCGCCCAGTAAAATAATGGTTTCGGGTTCCCATTTTAATTCTGATTTGCTGGTGCCCAGCCAGTGAATTCCCCAAAAGGGCAGGGTAGTGAATGCAAGCAATACTGCGACTAAAAAGAATATGCCCGACAACACGAAAAAAATTCGGAGTATCCTTAAAAAATAAATACTTTTGATTTTTGTTTTAGTCATTGTAATTTGAATAAAGCATAAAAATACATTTAATCTTTCAACTGTCATAGTTTTGAAAAACGAAGTAAAAAAAGAAATAATCCGGTTGTTTGAACACCATTTCCAGGAAAAAGTGGAAACGTTCTCCATGTTGCCGCCATCGGGTTCGTACCGCGAATATTGCCGGCTCGAAAACAGCCACCGGTCTGTGATTGGCGCTTTTAACGCCGATGTGAAGGAAAACACGGCTTTTCTTTCGTTTACCAATCATTTCAGGAAAAAAGGCCTTCCGGTTCCTGAAATTTTTGCAGTGAGTTCCGATTTGAAAAAATACCTGCAGGAGGATTTGGGCAATGTCACTTTGTTCGATTTTCTTTCTGAAACACGCGAGTCGGAAGGATTTTCGGAAACCATTGTGGCCGAATACCGGAAAGTGCTGAAAGTGTTGCCAAAAATACAAATTTTGGGTGGCAAAGATATGGACTACTCAGTTTGCTATCCGCGCGAGGCGTTCGACAAACAGTCGATGATGTGGGATTTGAATTACTTCAAATACTATTTTCTGAAACTGGCTAAAATTTCGTTTGACGAACAGGCCCTGGAAGACGATTTTCAGGCATTCAGCGACTACCTGCTTTCTGCACCCTCTGATTATTTTTTGTACCGCGATTTTCAGTCGCGCAATGTGATGCTTAAAAACGAAGGTGTTCATTTTATCGACTATCAGGGAGGCCGGCGCGGCGCGCTGCAATACGATCTGGCTTCGCTGCTATACGATGGTAAGGCCGATATTCCGCAGGAAATACGTACACAGCTTTTTAAATTTTATATTGAAAAGCTGAAAAATTACATTCCGGTAAATGAATCGGAATTCACTTCGTATTTTAACGGATTTGTGCTCATTCGAATTATGCAGGCGATGGGCGCATACGGATTCAGGGGTTTTTACGAGAAAAAAGAACATTTCCTGAAAAGTATTCCGTTTGCCATAAATAATTTGCAGAATCTGCTGCCTGAACTGAACCTGCCGGTGGAAATTCCGGAACTATTGAATGTTTTACATCTGCTTACACGGTCAGAGACATTGAAAGAAATTGGGCAGGTACAAAGTAACCTGACAGTTCGTGTTACCAGTTTTTCCTATAAAAAAGGAATTCCGTCTGACCCCTCGGGCAATGGCGGCGGTTTTGTGTTCGATTGCCGGGCGTTAAACAACCCGGGAAGGTATGCCGAGTTTAAACCCCTCACCGGAAAAGATTTAAATGTGCAGCAGTTTATCGAGCAAAATTCAGAAATGAAACTTTTTTTGAAACCGGTAGAAACCCTGGTGGAGCAGTCGGTGAAAAATTACCTGGAGCGCGGATTTAGCCACCTGTCCGTAAACTTTGGCTGCACGGGCGGGCAGCACCGTTCGGTTTACGCTGCCGAAAAACTGGCAGACTGGTTGCGGAACAATTTTCCGGTTAACGTTGTTCTTGTTCACCGGGAACAACAATTTTAGGAGACAGAATGGCGAAAACGGCATGCAAGAAAAAAGATTTCAAAGATAAAGAGGATGCTAAATACGAATGCAAAAAGTGCAGAGCACGGGTAAAAAAGGAAGAAAAAGTGTGCAAGCCTAAAAAAATTAAAGACTGAATAAATTTCCTGACGCCGGTCAACTGATTTTTCGAATACAAAAACTATTTTCGCGGAAATTTTTTATACCATAATTTTTAAAACATGGGAAGAGCATTTGAATACCGCAGGGCGGCCAAAGAGAAGCGTTGGGATAAAATGTCGCGCACATTTCCGAAACTGGCAAAAAAGATTACCATTGCAGCCAAAGTAAGTGGCCCCGACCCCGATTTGAATGCTGCACTTCGCACTGCTATTCTGAATGCCAAAGCACAGAACATGCCCAAAGCGAACATTGATGCCGCCATTAAACGGGCCAGCGGGAAAGATGCCGCCGACTTTACCGAAGTGAATTACGAAGGAAAAGGACCTCATGGCGTGCTGGTTTTTGTGGAATGTGCCACCGACAATACCACCCGCACAGTGGCCAACGTAAAAAGTTATTTCAACAAAGTTGGCGGCGGTTTGGTGCCCTCCGGCTCGCTGGAGTTTATGTTTTCCCGGAAAGCAGTTTTCGAGTTTGAAAAACAGGAAGGAATGGATTTGGATGAGCTTGAACTGGAGCTTATTGATGCCGGACTGGAAGAAATTGAAGAAAACGAGGGCGTGGTTTACGCTTATGCCGATTATACCAGCTTTGGCGATTTAAACCATGCGCTGGAAAATCTGAAAATTGATGTGCAGAAAGCTTTATTAAAACGCTTTCCCAACGACCCGCTGGAATTTACGGAAGAGCAACTGGAAGAGATTGAAAAATTGCTCGACAAACTCGATGAAGACGACGACATTCAGGCTGTTTACACCAATATTGCGTAACAGAAATTCCAAATAGCAAAGATCAAATACCAAATAAATCCGTTTTCAAAGGTTTGAAATTTTCTTTTTTTTTCATTGGATTTTATTTGTCCGAAGGCCTCCAAAAGAGGATTTTGATTCTTGTTTATTGGAACTTTTCCCCCGTCACCCTTTGTTTACCGTCAGAATTCAGCAGGTTATCTAAAAAGTTAAAATAGCCGGCAATTGTTGTTTATTTTTACTTGTCAAAATAAAAGCTTATGCTGGCTGTAGAATCATATATCAATCATTTTGTAAAAATTTGGGAAGAAAGTGCTGAAACTTTGCCCGGTTTTAACCGAAGCTATTCAGCAGAAGAGCAAAATGCAAGAGAGAACAATTTTAATGCTTTTCAGGAAAAAGTAAAAAGTTTCCAGTCGAAAAAGAACATCCGGGCATTAAAAGAACGTGATCCCGGTCAAACGTTTTTTCCTGTTTTTCGTGCTTTTCTCCAAAATGTTTTTGATTTTGAACCCGACCAACTGGAAATTATTCTTTCCAGCGAGTTTAAAAATGTTTCCAAAGATTTTTTTTACAAAGCACGCATGTTTGGCCCGGAGTTGTCGCCCGAAAATATTTACCAGGGAATGCGCAATGTTTGGATAATGAACGGGCTGCAATTGATGATGGGCATTCCGGTTGAAATTACTCCTTCGGTTTTTGCCTACAGTATGATTTATCCTTACAGCGACAATCTGCTGGATGATCTGAGCATTACAGAAAAAGAAAAACAGGATTTCAGCCACAGGTTTAACCAGCGTTTGCACGGTGAAAATGTGGAACCTCAAAACCATACCGAATCGCAGTTGTTCAGGTTGGTTGGAATGTTCGAAGAGCAGTTTCCGCGAAACGAATTCCCAAAAGTTTACGAAAGTTTGTACGCCATTCAGCAGGGGCAAACCCGCAGCCTGAACCTGATAAACTGCAACGGACTGGAAGACTCAGTGATTCGTGAAATTTGTTTCGAAAAAGGTGGCGCTTCGGTGCTGGCCGACGGGTACCTGGTTGCCGGACGTCTTTCATCAGAACAGGAACAGGCGTTATTCGGTTATGGCATTTACCTGCAACTGCTCGATGATATTCAGGATGTGAAGGAAGATGCCGAAGCCCATACCAAAACTCTTTTCTCCTGTCTGGACGGAACTCCCGATTTAGGTTCTTTTGTCAATAAAACGATTCATTTTGGACGAATTGCCATGGAAGAGCTCCGCTGTTTTAGCGGAACTGAAATGGTATCCATGTTGTGTCTGATGAATCGCAGCATTGAAACCATGGTTATTGAATCAGTTGGTCTGAATCCGCAATCCTATTCAGAAAAATATCTGCAAGCTTTGGAAAAATATTCGCCGCTTCGGTTTGAATTCATCCGGGAAAAACGCACGCAATCCAAATCGCAGCGGTTTTCAATGTTTAAGAAGTATTTTGATCAGGTGCCGGTCAGGGAAATGTAATTCGTAATGGATTATTTATGTTGATTCCACAACTCCAAAAATTTATCCAGCTCGTATTCCAAATCTTCGCGGATAATTTTCCGAATCAAACCTTTTGGTAAATCCTGACTTTTGTGAACCGGAATTGTGGTAACTCTGCCATCGGGATGCCTTAACCGATGATGAGAACCATTTATTCTGACAACAGAGAATCCAATGGATATGAGGAATTTAAGAAAGTCTTTTCCTGAGATAACGGGCAATTGAGGCATTGTTCGAAGTGTTTATAATGAGGTAGTTTGGATTGAAACCTGCATTTCTCTGAAACCCACGAAGCGATTCAATTCCGAAGCATTATCTTTGTCTTCTTCAATGCATATATCAATTACCTCCCTTATATTCTCAAGGGCTTCATCAATTGTTTTACCGTAAGAATGGCATCCTTTAAATACCGGACAACTCACAATATAAAAATCATCTTCATCCTGTTCAATAACAATAGGGAGATGCAGTATTTTACTTTCAGCTATTTTCATATCCAATGAATTACATCTGCAAATATAAAGGTTTTATCTTAACAAATTTTTCAAATACCCCTGCACTTTATTTATGACCTTTATTATAATTCTATTGAATGAAAGTGGGTGTAACCGACAACATAATGTACCCCCAATGCTGACCGGCTGTATGGCTGCCACCTTTCAGCAGTTCCATACCTTCGCCGGCAAACATCAGCGACCAGCAGGTGCTTAACACGGCATTGGGCTGAACGGCATACGAAATGCCCAAATCCACTTCAGTTCCCAAATAGTTTTTGGCATCTGCCGAAATTTTCCCCGCCGAAGCAAAATAGTGCAGGTGTCCGTTGAATCCGAATTTCTCTTTTTTGTACCCGTATTTCAGATAAACATCGTTCAAACCAATCGAGTTGATGTGGTTTCCTACATAAAAATAATCCATGTGCCCGTTAAATGCATGATTGGTTCCGTACAACGGATTAAACGCATAATTTTTATCGTTTTTATCGTAACAGTTTCCTGAAAGGTGTTCAAATCCTGCAGAAATGCCATTTTTCAGGGATACTTCGAACAAAAAGTTTAAAGCACTGATTTTTTGCATCGAGGGAAGTTCCCCGGTTTGGTAATAAAGATTTCCGGCAAACCTCACATTTTCCAAACTGTGGGTAATTCTTCCGCCTAAGGTTTGGCTGTAGCGGTTTTCCTGTTCGTTGTTTGCTACAAAAACCGGAACTCCGTTATTCAGGAATAACAAACTCAACCCGGTTTGTTCCCAGGTTTTGTTAAACCACAAAAATTGAAGGTCTTTGTATGCATCGGGTCCGTTATAAAAATTGTTTGTAATGTCGGCATTTTCGTGGTGGGCAATCCCAAAATGCAGTTTGATTTCATTTTCAATTTTAAACAGGGCCAAATCGTGCGATCGTGCCTGGTGCGCCCAGCCTACGTTTCCAAAAATGCGCGAGTCGTCGTACACCAGTTCCTGCCGCCCGGCTTTCAGAAATAAGTTTTCAGCCAGTTTTATTTCTGCCCAGGCCTCGTGCACTGAAGTGGCGTAATCTTCATTGGTAACCAGTTGAGGCTGATTTCCCCAGTAGCGCACATCCTGCAAAACCAGTTTTGCTTTTACTCCTTCAGAATTATAAATGGCATTTAACCGGGTGCGTTGTGCAGTGGCCGTTGACATTTTCTGGTCTTCAACTGCAAGCGATTTATACCCCCTGCTGAATTCGGTCCGGGGCCTGAATTCGCCTGAAAGAATGAATTGTGCATGAACTTCCGGCAGGAAAAAAAGCATTTCTGCCAGAAGAGTTAAAAAAATATTCCGGCTCATTTTTTATTGATTTAAAACGATTTAATTCGTCATTAAAACTCCATATGAAGCTTCCCGCTCTGCAGCTTGTTTATCCCATTCGGGTACCAGAGTTTTCAGAAACTCCTGCTTTTCGGCGTTCAATTGTTCCATGTCCAGGCCAATAAATTCCTGTGCTTTTTCTTTTGTAGCAATGTCAGGATAAGGAATTTCTTCATTCAGCCCGAATTGAGCCAGAAGCCTGGCCAGTTTAATACGTGCTTCCTGAGCAATGGTTATGCCGTTGGCAACAGTTCGGCCAATTTCAACCGGCGAATGGAACGAACCACCATGACTGGCTGCCGCGTAATCCCACCGCCACTGAGCGTGGCGTATTCCAGTGAGAACATCCTTCATTTGCTCTTCGGTTGCACCCAATTCCCATGCTTTTTGGGCTTCAACGTGTGCCCTCACCAGCAATTTTTCCAGTTCGTCGCGGTTTTCAATAATCCGATCCTGGCGCTCGTACACATCCTGAACCAGCCGGGTTGCTTCTTCGCGGTGGCATACCTGGCACGAATTGGCAATGTTATTTAATGGCGACTGCATTTTATGATCGGTGAATTTTTGTCCGCCTTCGCTTGAATAGGGCATGTGGCAATCAGCACAAGACACACCGCGTTTGGCATGAATTCCTGTCATATAAACTTCGTAACCGGGGTGTTGTGCTTTTAACATTGGAGCTTTGCTCATGGAATGGGTCCAGTCGCTAAACGCTATATTGTCGTAATATTGTTCCATAGCTTCGGCGGTGAAACCGTTATCCCACGGGAAAGTTAAATATTGGGCGCCTTCCACAACTTCTTTGTTAAAATAGTATTCCACATGGCACTGCGCACAAACCAAACTGCGCATTTCCTGGTAACTGGCTTTTGTGATGTCCTTTCCCATCCGGTCAAAAGCTTCAATCAAAGCAGGCCTTGAAATTCTGAGATTCATTGTTTTTTCGTCATGGCAGTCGGCACAGCCAATTGGGTTTACAATTTCAGGGCCTAATCTTGCCCATGAACCTGTGTAAAATTCGGCCACACCTTCGCGGTTCATAACTCTGGGAACATCTGGGCTTTTACAAGTCCAGCATGTAGTTGGCATTGGGCCGTCATTTGCATTTTTCGGACCTCCGGTGCGTAAAACATTACGTACATCTTCGATGGCATAATAATGACCACGACCCTGATTGTATTCTTTGGAAAAACCATAACCAGCCCACAATACCACAAGTCTGGGGTCTTCTTCCAGCATGTCAATCATAACATTGCCGTTGTATTTACTGCGGAAGGAAGTATCAGCTGTTCCGTAATACGATTGAAACTGACGCGGAAAATTTTCTCCCCATACTTCATTGCGTGGTTCATAGGGCATTATGTCAGTTTGCGGGGTATTTACAAAAACTGCTTCCATCCGGCGTTCCACAATTGATGAAGCTAAAAGTCCCAGCAGGAATACAACCACTATGGTTGCAAAAAAAAGTACCCAGGCCAACCATGGGTGTTTTTCGGTTATTCTCAATTTGTTGTTCATTTTTGTATGATTTTAGTTTTTTAAATAATTTCTTAACCATTCAGGAATCGGATTTTCAGGCAGGGGAACGCGTGCATAAGGCACACTTGACAGGCTGTTCATGGTTCCGTGCCCTCCTTCTTCCCGGTGACAGTCAACACAACGCCTGCTTTCCCTGATGTCTCTGTGATTTGCCACCGTGGCTTCAAGTTTCGGGTCCACAAGTTGTTTTTCATGACATCTGATGCAATTGTTTTGAACCACTTTGGCCCCGGGTTCCAGAATCCGGATTACCTGTCTTTCCTTTCTGAGTGCAAAAAGTGTGGAGTGACGCAAACCGTCATTTGCTTTAAAATAATACTTGTTGAAAATATTGTTATGGGGTACATGGCAGTCGTTGCAATGAGCCCTTTCGCGGTGGGAACTATGCGCCCAGGTGGCATACTGTGGAGCCATAATGTGACAGTTCACGCAGGCTTTCGGATCATCCGACAAGTAAGAATGGGCTTTCGACATGTAAAGGGTAAACAGCACAATTCCTATAAAAACAGCGGAGGCAATCATTACAGGAAACCTCCATTTTGGCGGTGGAAGCAGTTTTTTCAGCATAATTATTAAATCGGTTAAGTAAAATTCAAATTTTATTTAATTTTTACTTTAAACCTGTAACAGATGTTACAAGAGGATATAAAAATTGTAACGCAGAATCGTTATTTAAAATGAAAATAAATTACCGAATTATGTTGTGAAGTTATTTTTTTACCTGCCTGTACTCTCCGTATTTCTGCTAAATTTAGCAGCAGAATAGATACAATATTCTTTTTCAGTTAAATAACCAATAATCAACATTTGTTATGAAACAGAACCTGATTGTAATGTTTTTATTAATCTCATTTGGATCACAAGCACAGGGATTTCTTACTTCAAAGAATATTAAAATTGATTTTTCGGGTTTCGTTCGAAACGATTTTATTTTCGATTCCAGGAAAAATGTATGTGCCTGCGATCATCTGCTTGAATTTTTTCCGTACGAACCGGTTTACGATGAAAATGGGGAAGATATTTATGCTCAGCCAAATGCCCATTTTTTGAATACCTTCTCACGATTTGGAACCCGGTTTTCTGGCCTGGAATTGGGAAAAGCAACTGTTAGCGGTTATATTGAGGTTGACTTTACCGGCTATTCTCCAACAAACGGCATCAGGTTGCGTCATGCCTACACCAGTTTTGTCTGGCCTAAAACCACCCTTCTTTTCGGTCGTGCCTGGCACCCTACATTTATTGAAAAGGTTTATCCTTCGGTTTTAAATGAAAATACCGGCCTTCCTTTTCAGGTGTTTAACAGGAGTCCGCAGTTGAGGCTTACCCACCATCTGGCTAAAAACCTCGATTTTATTGCCGGTGCAGTTTACCAGTTTAATTATGCCAACGACGGGCCCGACGGTAAAACTTACCGTTACCAGCGCGAGGCTGTGGTTCCAAATCTTCATGCCCAATTGCAGTTTTTTAATGAAAACTGGGTAGCCGGGGCTGCTGTTGACTGGAAAAGTATTTTGCCCAGAAATGCTACCGCCGGAACCAACGGAACTTTTAAAACAACCGAAAAATTAAATACCTGGGCAGCATTGGCTTACCTGAAATACACTAAAAACAAGTTTGAATTTAAGGCTAAGTCGATGTATGGACAGAATGTAAACGAAAGCCTTCTGCCGGGCGGATATGCGGTAGCATCGCTCGATGCATCAACCGGCACAGAAACTTACACACCGTTAAATCACATGTATAATTGGGTCAATTTCACTTACGGCCAAACCTGGAAATTCGGTTTTTTTGCCGGTTACCTGAAAAATCTCGGTACCAGTGAAAATCCCATCGGACCATTTTATGGTATGGCAACAGACATTGACATGGTTTATAAAATATCGCCACAACTGATTTATACGTACAAAAATTTTATGTTTGGCTGGGAAATGAGTTGGACAACTGCGGCTTATGGCGATATCGACTATACCAATTTCGGAAAAATTAAAAATGCCGAAAATGTAACAAATTTCAGAAATATGTTGTCTGTGGCTTACAATTTCTGATTTTCCTTTTATTTTTGTTTGAAATTTGAAAATAGGCTGCCGCATTTTGCATCAGTGTATTACCAAAAATCAACAATTATGGCTTTTGAAATCTCAGTTTTCCTTGAAAATAAAATTGCTCATTTTGAAGGAATTACCAATATTCTAAAAAAGGAACAGATTAATATCCGTTCACTTACGCTCAGTAACATTCTGCACGGATGGGGCGTACTTAATCTTTTGGTTGATAAACCCGAAAAAGCTTATCAGGCGTTGTCTGAAAAAGGCAATTCGGTGGCGTTGCGCGAAGTAATCGCTTTGGAAATGAAAGACGAGGCAGGTGGTCTGGATGAACTGCTTGTGCAAATTGCACGGGTTGGTATTCATATCGAAAATGCTTACACACGACTGATTTCCCAAACCAATATGGCCATTTTGGTACTGGATGTTCCGGATGTGCTGGAAGCGAAAAAACTGCTCGAACAAAACGGAATTCCAATACTCGACGACCAAACAGTTTACGGAAAATAACCGGCAAAATTCCCTTTCAAAAATTGAAAACGTTTTAAAATAGTTTGAAAAAAATACGAATGATTTGGAACGAAAAAATGGAGTGTGCATCACGCGAAGAAATGGCCGCTGTTCAAAGCGAAAGGCTGTTGCAAACGGTGAGGCGCATTTACCACAACATTCCCAGTTACCGGGCTAAAATGCAGGAAAAAGGTCTGGCACCAGGCGATATTCAGTCGGTTGAAGATTTAAGTAAACTGCCGTTTACAAATAAATCGGATTTGCGCGACAATTACCCGTTTGGTATGTTTACCGTACCCATGAGTGAAATTGTGCGTTTGCATGCCAGCTCGGGAACTACCGGAAAACCAACGGTGGTAGGCTACACACGCAACGATTTGCAGATGTGGGCCGAAGTGGTAACGCGTACCCTTTGTATGGCCGGCGTTCACAAAAACGATATTGTGCAGGTGGCTTACGGTTACGGGTTGTTTACCGGCGGCCTCGGACTGCATTACGGAACCGAAAACCTTGGAGCCACAGTAATTCCCATTTCGGGCGGAAACACAAAAAAGCAGATTCAACTGATGCAGGATTTCGGAACTTCGGTGATTGCCTGCACACCTTCGTATGCGCTGTTTTTAGCTGAAGTGATGCAGGAAATGGGAATTGCACCCGATTCTCTGAATCTTCGTGTTGGTATTTTTGGCGCCGAACCGTGGAGTGAAAACATGCGTCGGGAAATAGAAGCGAAATTAAAACTGAAAGCCATTGATATTTATGGTTTGAGCGAAGTGGTTGGGCCGGGCGTTTCCTGCGAATGTGAACACCAGTCCGGAATGCACATTAACGAAGATCATTTTATCCCTGAAATTATTGACCCGGAAACACTGGAACCGCTTCCTGCGGGAGAACTGGGAGAACTGGTTTTTTCAACTGTTTCCAAAGAAGGAATTCCCATTCTGCGCTACCGAACCCGCGATCTTACCCGGCTGAATTACGACAAATGCACCTGTGGTCGTACATTGGTTCGGATGGAAAAATGCACCGGCCGGTCCGACGATATGCTTATTATTCGCGGAGTGAATGTGTTCCCGTCGCAAATTGAAAGCGTATTGTTGGAAATGAGCGAAACCGAACCACACTACCTCCTCATTGTGGAACGCGAAGGCTCGCTGGATGTGCTCAAACTACTGGTGGAAGTTCAGGAACAGTTTTTCTCGGACGAAATTCGTGAACTGGAAGCACTGCGCAAAAAAATTACGGCCAATATTCAGGGAATGCTGGGCATTTCGGTGGATGTGAAACTGGTAGAACCGAAAACAATTGAGCGAACGGCAGGCAAAGCAAAACGGGTAATCGACAATCGAAAAATCTGAAAAGATATGAAAGCAAAACAAGTTTCGGTATTTCTGGAAAATAAATCGGGCAGACTAAACGAAGTAGCTCAAATTTTGGGTGAAGCAAACATCAATATTTCTGCATTTACTGTAGCTGACACATCGGATTTTGGCGTATTGCGGCTCATCGTATCCGATCCGGACAAAGCATGCAATGTATTAAAGGAAAAACATTTTTCGGTGCGCACCACCGATGTGGTTTTGGTAAAAAGCCCGAACCAGCCGGGAGCGTTGTCGCGAATGCTTCAGATTCTGAATGCGGAGGGTGTATTTATCGAATACCTTTACGCTTTTTCGATGAATGATAAAACAGCCGTCATTGTCATCAGGCCGGCTAATCTGGATAAATGCCTCTCGGTTCTTGAAAATCATAAAAATGAATTATCAGCAGGCGATGATCAATACCAGCTATAAATTAAAATTTTAAAGAACCAAAATAAGGGTGACCTGTTCTAAAATCATAATGTGTATATTTGAATTCAATTTAATAAAAACGAATGAAGCGTATTGCAGTACAGGGAATTGTGGGGTCTTTTCATGAAGATGCGGCACAAAAATATTTCAGTGAAAAAATTAAAGTAGTTGAATGTAAGTCGTTTACCAGTGTTTGTCAGTTAATTGATACCGACAAAGTGGATTTTGCTGTTTTAGCCATTGAGAATTCCATTGCCGGAAGTTTACTTAAAAATTACCAGTTGATTCGCGATTACCACCTTCGTATTATTGGCGAAATTTACCTGCACATTCAAATGAACCTGATGGCCATTCCGGGAGTTAAACCTGCCGATATTACCGATATCTACTCACATCCTATTGCACTCCAGCAATGTGTGGAATACATTGAAAAGTATTTTCCGAATGCTGAATTGCATGAAGGAATGGATACTGCAAGTGCAGCCAGATTTATTTCAGAAGAAAGGCCTGTGAATGCTGCCGCCATTGGCAATTTGCGTTCAGCAGAATTGTACAAGCTAAATATTCTTGAAACCGGAATTGAAACCAACAAAAAAAATTACACCCGGTTTCTCATTTTGGCAAAACATGGCAATCCTACTGAAAAAGCCAACAAAGCATCTCTTTGTTTTGAAGTTGGCCATTTTTATGGTGCGCTTGCCAGGGTACTGAACGTATTTGCCGAGAATGAAATTAATTTGGCGAAAATTCAGTCGGTGCCAATAATCGGAAAACCCAATGAATATACCATTCATGTAGATGTGGAATGGGAAAATATGGAAAACTATGAACGGGCTATCCATCAGACGCTTAAAAGTGTTTCGAGCCTTGCCATTTTGGGTGAATACGAAAGGGGTGAAGTTTATTTGCATGACCAGTAAACAATTAAAAACAAAATTATATGAATAAAATTGCAATTTTCTTTGGCCCGCTCGACGGCTCTGTTCACCGGGTAGCCAAAAAAGTAAGAGATGCCATTGGCGAAGAAAAAGCAGAATTGGTTCCTGTAAAAGAAGCCAGTGTTACCGATTTGGAGAAATATGACAAAATTATTTTCGGCATTTCAACTGTTGGAAAAGAAACCTGGCATTCGAAATATAACAATACCGACTGGGCCAATTTTTTACCTGAAATTGGAAAAACACGTTACGAAGGCAAAACACTGGCTATTTTCGGATTAGGCGACCATGTTACCTATGCACAGACATTTGTGAATCATATTGGTTTGCTTGGCCGCGAACTGATGGAAAACGGAGGAACACTTGTGGGACAGGTCCCAACCGATGGATATGAGTTTGACGAATCTGAATCTATAATCGATGGCAAATTTATGGGGTTGCCAGTTGATGAGGACTTTGAGCCTGAACTGACCGATGAACGGGTGCAAAATTGGGTGAAACAAATTCGTCCGCATTTCGGAATTTAGATTTTAATTCATACAGAATTTTGAGTTTGCACCGGAGTTTTATCTGGTGCAAATTTCGTTTTTACCGGCAATGTATTAAAAGAGAAAAATACCATGAAGAATTCACCTTTCGAAAAAGAAATTATCGATCAAAAAATTAAAGAACTCCGGATTGCCGATCCGGGAAAAGCTTCCATCCGCGAAATTGTTGCGCTGGTAAATCTGGTTGAAGAAGAAACCGGCGAAAAATATGTGCGCATGGAAATGGGCGTACCTGGACTGCCGCCGTCAAAGGTGGGAGTGGAAGCTGAAATTGAAGCTTTACAGCGGGGTGTGGCGGCTATTTATCCCATGGTTGACGGTATAAAACCACTGAAAGAGGAAGCGTCACGTTTTGTAAAAAATTTTCTGAATATCGAAGTTTCTCCCAAAGGTTGTATTCCAACGGTTGGATCCATGCAGGGAACTTATGCCGCTTTTATGGCCGCGGCAAATGCGGTGGAAGGAAAAGATACCACCCTTTTTATCGACCCGGGATTTCCGGTGCAGAAACAACAAATGATGGTGTTGGGCCAGAAATACGAAACCTTTGATGTATTTAACTTCAGGGGTGAAAAATTGAGGTCGAAACTGGAAGAGTTTCTTTCCAAAGGAAATATTTGTTCTATTGTTTATTCCAATCCGAACAATCCCACCTGGATTTGTTTTACCGAAGAGGAATTGAATATAATTGGCGATTTGGCCAACAAATACGATGTGATTGTGATGGAAGACCTGGCTTATTTCGGTATGGATTTCAGGCAGGATTTTTCGAAACCCGGTCAGCCGCCTTATCAGCCAACGGTTGCGAAATACACCGGGAATTACATGCTGTTCATTTCCAGTTCCAAAATATTTTCCTATGCGGGCCAGCGTTGCGGATTGATGGTGATTTCTGATTCACTTTTTAAACGCGATTACCCGGCGTTGCAAAAACGGTTTGGAGGAACTGATTTTGGCAGTACCATTACATTGAGGTTGTTGTATGCGCTGTCGTCAGGCACCAGTCATTCGGCACAATGGGCGCTGGCTGCCATGCTGAAAGCTGCCAACGAAGGCCGTTTCAATTTTGTGGAAGAGGTAAAAGAGTATGGTGAGAAAGCCAAAGTGATGAAAAAACTTTTCATAGAAAACGGATTCGATATCGTTTATAAAAAAGACATAGATCTGCCTGTTGCCGACGGGTTTTATTTCACCATATCGTACCCCGGAATGACCGGAAACCAACTGGTTGCGAATCTGCTTTATTATGGAATCAGCGCCATTGCTCTTGATAATACCGGAAGTAACGAACAGGGAATCCGCGCCTGTGTTTCGTTTGTGAAACGGAATCAGTTCCCCGATTTGGAGCACCGGTTAAAATTATTCAATATCCATTTTTCAGAAAAGAATTGAGAGAAATTTGAATGGACCCGAAAAAAGTAATTTCGCGCTATAAACTTACGCTTGAACTACTTCAGAAAGTTGAATTGAAAAACAAACCTTCTGTTCTGAAAAAGGGAGACTCTTTTATTAATTACGATGAAAAAACTCAAAAAATTGGCATTCTTATAAGCGGGCTCCTATATTCAACCTACATTGCAGAAAGCGGCACAGAATGGGTTTCGCGGTTTTTCTTTCCGCCCAACAATTTTATTGTCAGCAACCACCGCAGCTTTTATCTTGGGAAAAATTCCAGCGAGTCTATTCGTGCTTACGAAGATTCGGAACTGATTTGCATTGAAAAAGAAGAGTTTAAGTATTTACTCGACCATAATTCCAAGTTCGAACGCACTGTGCGTATTTTGGCCGAAGAAAGTTACATTCAGGCATTGGAGCGCATCCATTCTTTCCAGTCACTAAATGCCGAACAGCGAATTCGTAAATTTTTCGAGGAATATCCCGAACTTGGGAAAAAGCTTCAACGTCAGCACATTGCATCCTATTTAGGCATTCACCGTAACATCCTAACCCGTTTTCTTTATAAAATTTGATAACGCAACAATAGTTGCATAGTTTCCGCCGGTTAAAAAATAGTTTTGTCAAACAGATTCAAATTTTAATCTGTGCCAAAGAAAAACTAACAATTTGTCAGTAGTACATTCCATTGGTTTACAGATTTTAACCTTGTCTGAAAATTATGGAATAACCTGATTTTTATGGTGTTTTTCTGATAAAAAGGATATTAATTTTAGCAGAAAATTTGATAAGATATGGCAAAAGTAAGAGGAGCTGTTGTAGTTGACAAAGAGGGTTGCAAAGGATGTAGTTTATGTGTGGAAGCCTGCCCTGAGGATGTGCTGGCCCTGAATAAAGATGTAAACAGTCGTGGTTACCACTATTCATATATGCAAAACCCCGAGGCCTGCATTGGTTGCGCCAACTGCGGCGTGGTTTGTCCTGATACCTGTATTACAATATATCGGGTGAAGCTTTAAGAAAGTTTTCAGTCGCAGTCGCAGTCATAGTCTCAGTTTACTGCAACGATGACCAATGACCAGTGACCAAAAAATAAGGATTAAGAAATAACAAAATTTTATAAGAATGGGAGAACTAAGATTAATGAAGGGAAATGAGGTGCTGGCCGAGGCTGCCATCCGATGCGGATGCGACGGCTATTTTGGCTATCCCATTACACCTCAGTCGGAAGTGATGGAAATGCTTATGGAACGCCAGCCCTGGGACGAAACCGGAATGGTGGTTTTACAGGCAGAGAGCGAAGTGGCGGCCATTAACATGGTTTATGGCGCTGCCGGTTCGGGAAAGAAAGTGATGACATCTTCTTCCAGCCCGGGTGTCAGTTTGATGTCGGAGGGTATTTCATACATTGCAGGCGCCGAATTGCCTTGCCTGGTGGTTAATGTTCAGCGTGGCGGTCCGGGTCTGGGAACTATTCAGCCCTCGCAGGCCGACTATTTCCAGGCTGTTAAGGGCGGAGGCCACGGCGATTACAAAATGATTGTGCTGGCTCCGTCGTCGGTGCAGGAAATGAACGATTTTGTGGATTTGGCTTTTGAACTGGCCTTTAAATACCGAAACCCGGCCATGATTTTAACTGATGGCGCCATCGGCCAGATGATGGAAAAAGTGGAACTTTCGGATTACAAAAAACGCTGGACCAATGAGGAAGTGAATGAAATTAGCGGCAGTTGGGCAACTGTTGGAAAACCATCTACCCGCGAGCGGAATGTGATTACCTCGCTGGAAATGGATTCTGACAAAATGGAAGCCAACAACAAGCGTTTTCAGGAAAAATACCGGAAGATGGAAGCTGAAGAACAACGCTACGAAGCCATTCAGTGCGACGATGCAGAATACATTCTGGTTGCTTTTGGAACTTCATCGAGGGTGTGCGAGAAATCGGTTGAAATTGCCCGGGAAAAAGGTTTGAAAGTGGGATTGCTCAGGCCAATTACCCTTTTTCCATTCCCGAAAACCATAATTAAAGAACTGGCAAAAAACGTAAAAGGTTTTATGTCGGTTGAAATGAGTGCCGGGCAGATGATAGAAGATATAAAACTCGCTGTTTATGATGCTGGCATACATCGCCGTATTGAATATTTCGGACGAATGGGAGGAATTATTCCCTCACCGGGAGAAGTAGTGGAAGCGTTGGAGCAGAAATTTTTAAAGGAGGGTAAATGATGAATATCAAAGAAATTATAAAACCGGAAAACCTGGTTTACAGCAAGTCGAAAGTACAGATTGACACCATTACGCATTACTGCCCGGGATGTACGCACGGGGTAGTTCATAAGCTGTTAGCTGAATTGATTGATGAGATGGGACTTCAGGAAAAAACGATAGGAATTGCACCGGTTGGTTGTGCCGTATTTGCCTATAACTACATCGACATCGACTGGCAGGAAGCAGCCCACGGACGGGCGCCTGCAGTGGCAACCGGGGTCGTTCGTCTGAATCCGGAAAAGTTTGTGTTTACATACCAGGGCGACGGCGATTTAGCTTCCATTGGAGCCGCCGAAATCATACACGCCTGCAATCGCGGCGAAAATATTTTGGTGGTGTTTATTAACAATGGCATTTACGGAATGACCGGCGGCCAGATGGCGCCAACCACCATCGATAAAATGGTGACTTCAACCACACCCTGCGGACGTGACCATGAAAGAAATGGTTACCCTCTGAAAATGACCGATTTGGTGGCTAAACTTCCGGGAACTTCTTATGTAACCCGGCAGTCGGCACAAACAGCCGCATCGGTTCGTAAATGCAAACGGGCGCTGAAAAAGGGCATTCAGAATGTGCTCGACAAAAAAGGGACATCGTTTGTGGAAGTGGTTTCTACCTGCAACTCGGGCTGGAAATTGTCGCCGGTGCAGGCCAACAAGTGGATGGAAGAAAACATGTTTCCGTATTATCCGCTGGGCGACATGAAAGACAGTGAAAAAGGAGAACCTGTTACAAACAATTAAAAACCAGAAGTTATGACAGAAGAAATGATAATTGCCGGATTCGGTGGTCAGGGCGTTCTTTCCATGGGGAAAATTCTCGCTTATTCAGGAATTATGGAAGATAAGGAAGTAACCTGGTTTCCGTCGTACGGGCCCGAAATGCGCGGAGGTACAGCCAACGTAACTGTAATTGTGAGCGACAACCGCATCAGTTCACCGGTTTTGCACGAGTTCGATACTGCCATTATTCTGAACCAGCAAAGTATGGACAAGTTTGAAAAGGCCGTGAAACCGGGCGGCACGTTGTTGTACGATCCCAACGGAATTGTAAATCACCCTACACGGAAAGACATTAACATTTACAAGGTGGAAGGTACCAAAACGGCTGTGGAAATGGGCAATCCAAAAGTTTTCAACATGATTGTTTTCGGCAGTTTTCTTAAAGTAAGACCCATTCTAAAACTCGACAACGTGGAAAAAGGTCTGGAAAAATCACTGCCCGAGCGCTACCACAAACTCATTCCGCTAAACCTGGAAGCCATTAAAAAAGGCCAAGAGATTGTAGAAACGGTGCAGGAGGTGTGAGTTGTTACTTTTCTTCGAAAACCTAATTTTCTGTTTTTAACCTTTGTAGCAATTTGACCACCCTTAAAACCCAACCTTATTAACCTTCTTAATTGCCTTTGGATCGAATAAGGTGGATGTATAAGGTTTTGAAACGGGTGAAGTTGACCTTATTTACTGAGAGGTTTGGGGAGGTTGGGATAAGGTTTTTATCTTTTAGAAACAAAAAATTAAAATTAGTTTTTATCTGGTTTGACCACCCCGTCAGCCAACTGGCGGACACCCTTACTTTAGGCAAAAATTTATTCTAATAGTTAAATTTGTTATAGGAGAGGAAAAATTTCGTGTAATGATATTTTATTTTATTGCAGATTCCCATCCAGCAAAACCTCTTCCCCGACTTCCGTTTCAATGGCCACCGTTTTGTTCCCATACATCACTTTACAAGTATTTCCGAGCAATGACCGCACTTTGGCTTCGATGAGCCGGCTATTTTCCCATGCCAAATCCACTTCGAAACCGCCACGGGCACGGAGGCCTCTAATGTGGCCTTTTTGCCAGGAGGGTGGGAGGGCAGGCAGCATTTGCAGTACTCCGTTGTGACTTTGTAGCAGCATTTCGGCAATGCCGGCAGTACCGCCAAAGTTTCCGTCAATTTGGAATGGCGGGTGGTTATCGAACAGGTTTGGGTGCGTGGATTTGGCCAGCAGCGCCAGAAGGTTTTCGTGCGCTTTTTCACCGTCTTTCAGCCGGGCAAAAAAGTTGATGATCCAGGCACGACTCCAGCCGGTGTGCCCACCACCGTGCCTCAATCGTTCCTCAATGGATTTTCGTGAAGCCTCCATCCACTTCGGGTCGTCGGGATTGGTAAACTCCTCACCGGGATACAAGGCATAAAGGTGCGAAATGTGCCGGTGCCCCGGCTCGGCTTCCGGTAGCTCTTCCGACCACTCCAGAACACGTCCGTCGGAACCGATTTGCGACGGCGTAAGTTGTGCCAGCATGGTGCGCAATGTGTCGGCAAACTGGGTGTCGATATTCAGCATTTCAGAGGTTTTGATACAGTTATTGAAAAGTTCGCGGATGATTTGATGATCCATGGCAGGCCCCATACAAACCGCCGCAGTTTCTCCGTTTGGCGCAATAAACTTGTTTTCGGGCGACATGCCCGGTCCCGAAACCAGAAGCCCGGTTTTGGGATCTTCTACCAGGAAATCCACAAAAAAGAGGGCAGCATCTTTCAGCACCGGATATGCTTTTTCGCGAAGAAACTGGTCATCGCCGGTGTAATCATAATGTTCCCAGAAGTGGTCGGAACACCAGGCTGCACCCATGGGCCACATGCCGTAACCGGTCATACCGATGGGGTCGGTGAACTTCCACACATCGGTGGTGTGGTGGGCCACAAAACCGCGACTGCCATACACTTCGCGGGCGGTTTGGGAACCCCGTTCGCGCAGATCATCCACAAATTCGAAAAACGGTTCCTGCGTTTCGGCCAGGTTGGTTACCAGCGCCGGCCAGTAGTTCATCTGAATATTAATGTTGATGTGGTAGTCGGCGTTCCACGGAGGCGACAATGTTCCGTCCCAAATCCCTTGCAGGTTGGCTGGTAAACCACCGGGGCGTGATGAACTTATAAGTAAATACCGTCCAAACTGGAAATAGAGTTCGGTAAGATGATCGTCGTTTACACCATTTTTCACCCGCTCTAAACGTTCATTGGTTGGGATGTTCAGCGTATCGGGTGCATTCAGTACCAAATCAACCCGGTTGAAAAGTTGATGGTAGTCAGCAATATGGTTCTTTTTTAATTCTTCGTATGGTGTTTCCTCAATTCTTCTGATGTCGTCTGCCGATTTTTCTGTTTCGTGATCGCCCCAATAGCTGGTTCTTCCTGAAATTAGCAAAACCACTTCATCAGCATTTTTCACAGATATTTTTCCGCTTGATGCAACAATTTCTCCGCCAGTATTATTTACATTCAGCAACGAAGCAAAACGGGTTCCACGACCTTCATATTGGGCAAAACCGGTCATCAGTATTTGATTGTCGCTGGCTGAAACTATTTCAGCATCGCCGGGGCGCTCCAGCCAGGTTGTAAAATTCAGTTTTCCTTTTTCTGAAGAAGAGAGTTTAATGGCAATAATCTGGTCGGGTGCCGAAGCAAAAACCTCGCGGGCATATTTTACACCGCCGGCTTCAAAATTAGTTGTGGTAATTGCTGCTCGCAGGTCAAGCAATCTTTTATAATTAGTAATCTCACCTAATTCGTCAAATTCCAGGAATAGATCGCCCAATGTTTGGTAGGTGTGTTGTCCGGCATCAATACGTTTTCCCATAATTTTTTCCTGAGCCAGCCGGTCGCCTTCGGCATATTTGCCTTCAAAAAGAAGCTGGCGCACTTTATCAAGGTTTTCCAGCGCCTCCGGGTTTGCACGTTCGATGGGCCCACCGGTCCAAACCGATTCTTCGTTGAGTTGAATGCGTTCGGTTTTTATTCCGCCAAAAACCATAGCGCCTAACCGTCCGTTTCCAACAGGGAGAGCTTCCACCCATTCCTGTGCCGGTTTGTCGTACCAGAGTTTCAGCTCCCTTTCAGATGTGGTATTTTGCGTTTTACAGCTTTGAAAAAAAAGCGTAAAAGAAAGAACGAACAGGAAAAAAATTCGAATCATTTGAAGATGGTTTGTTTTGATTTATTTTGATATGCAGATTTAATCGTCGCCACGTTTGGTTTCAATCAGTACCACACCGTTTGCTCCGCGCGAACCGTAAATGGCTGAGCTTCCGTCTTTAATCACATTAATGCTTTTTACCTGAACCGGCGGAATGGAGGAGAGTGCGCTTCCGTCAACCGGAACACCATCAACAACAATAAGTGCTGCGCTGCTGCTGTTTATGGAGTTTATTCCGCGAATAATAATTTCGCCGTTAACCACCTGAACACCAGCAAAACGGCCTTTAATTAAATCATAAATATCACTGTATTGCGAAAAGTCGAGATCATCACTGTTTAAAGAGGCCAAAGCATTCAATTTATCCCTGTCAGAAACATGCCCGTACCCAATGGCATATTCACGGTTTTTTTCTCCGGGTTTCAGTTTTAGATTAATGGCAGCAAATTTGGTTTTTTCTTCCAGTTTAACTTTTTGATTGAAAAAGCCTGTTGCTGAAACTTTTAGTCTTTCTCCGGGATTCACTGCAACCGAAAATCTTCCCAGGGTATCTGTTAAAACGGTTTGTTTGGTGCTTCTAACCTGAACTTCTGCATCAATTAGCGGTATGCTGTCAAAAGTGGTTACCATTCCGTGTACAATTCTTTCCTGTGCATTGGATATCAATGCAAAAAAAAGTACTGCAATTAAAGGTAATGTTTTTGAAAATTTTGTATTCATGGCGTTTCCTCTCTTTATAATATAATGTACAAATTTAATTTAAAATTCAAATATTCAACAAGTAAGCATCAAAAAACATACCGTGATTTGTAGTCTGTTATTTTACTTCTTTTGCAGCAATTACTCTTTTAACGCGATAGGGTTTTTTCTGTTGCGATTCAAAGTAAGTTCGCATTTGCAGCTCGGCAATAATTCCGGTGGTTACAAACTGAATTCCTCCCATCACCAAAAGAATTCCAAGTAAAAGTAAGGGTTTTCCCCAAATGTCGTGGCCAAGGATTTTCAGAATTAGCAAATAAAGGTTGATGAGTGCGCCAATTCCGAAGGTGATAATTCCCAGTCCGCCGAAAAAGTGCATGGGGCGTTGCAAATATTTTTTAAAGAAAAGCATCAAAAACAAATCGCTCATGACTTTAGTAGTGCGGCTCAGGTTGTATTTGGAGGTTCCGAATTTACGCGGCCGGTGATTTACGTCAACCTGGGTAATTCGTGTAGCGCCTTCCAGGGTTATTAAAACCGGAATAAACCGGTGCAATTCGCCGTAAATATGAATACTCTTAATGGTTTCTTTGGTGAAGATCTTTAGTGTGCATCCCAGGTCTTTCATTTTGGTGCCGGTTGATTGGCGAATCATGTAATTGGCTATTTTCGACGGCGCTTTCCGAAGAAACATGCCATCTTTCCGATTGGCCCGGACCCCCGCAACCATGTCCCAGTTTTCGTTTTCCATCATTTTTAACATGCCTGGAATGTCAGCCGGATCGTTTTGCAAATCGCCGTCAATCAGTGCCACATATTCGCCGTCTGCCTGGTCTATTCCTGCCTGCAATGCCGAACTTTGTCCGTAATTTCTCTTTAGTTCAACCAAAATAAAACGGTCGTCATTAATTTTCAGAATTTCAGAACGGGTATTGTCTGTGGAACCATCGTCAACAAAAATGGCTTCAAAATCTATATTTTTTAATGCTTGCTGAATTTGTTCCGAAAGGGGTTTAATGTTGGGTTCTTCGTTGAAAACGCAAATAACCAGCGAGAGTTTTTTCATTGTTTTGAAATTATTTGATTTCTGAACTTTTTTGAAATTTTCGGCAAAGGTACATAAATCCGCTGCAAAACCGTTTTTCTTATTCTTTCCGGTTAATTTTTAAAATGTATGAAAAGCGGAGTGTTTTATATTCCCAATGTCGCAAGCCATGTTGATATTGGACCCGATAAGCTTTTTTTGCAAAATCTTTCCGCAGGTCGAAATGAAGCTGCATGGGTTTGTCGCGTTCGTTTTTGTAGCCAGAATAACCAGAGCAAGAGGCCGAAAACAACCAGGTATTTTTAATGTAATCTGCACCCAGCCCGTAAAGCAGGGCATCGTTTTGCAGATTCAGTTCGTCGTTGGTTTGCCAGGTGTAAAAGCCAATCATCCCGAATGGTTTGACTGCACCGGTTTCAGAATTTCCGATGGTTTTTGAAAAACTCAAATCCAAAAAATAGGCCGGACTATCAATGTAACGCGCTCCCTCCAACTGGTTTCCTGATGCTGTTTTTGTTCCAAAACGGAATAATGTGTTGGGGAATTTTCTATCCTTTAGAACCTGAATTAATGTGCTGAAATAAAAATCGCCAATGGCCGATCCCTTGCCATCTTTTATGCGGGAAAAACGTTCATTCCGTATTTCTTCTGAAAAGGCAAAACGTTCAAATGCAACGCCATACATTTCAACAGCTATTTTATTGCTTGCAAATGGAATATATACATACCCTGATAAATCCTGCGTAGGATCTCCCGGGTGAAAATGATTTGAAAAAGTGAGTTCGAATTCTGTTTCTTTAAACAGTTCTCCTTTTTGAACATGAGGCACGGGAAGTGCGTTGGGACCAAAATAACCGGGAGAAATTTTCATCCAGTTTCGCCAGCCAGGATCACCTTCTTCCCAGCCGTGCAATTCATTCCACCACGACATGTCATTTCCAGACTGTTGTGCCATTCCGCGAATAACAGAAAAAAGAAGTAAAACAATTATAAGTCGGGATTTCATTTTCACTAAAATTCCGGGTAAAAATAAATAAAAAAGGACTGCAAAAATATGGCAGTCCTTCATATACTTATAAGCTCAGTTTTGATCTTATCCCTGGAGGAATGGCATCTTTATGAACCATAATACACATGGTTTTATAGTTTACATAGGGTTTTGAAGCGTAAAAATACCCGTTAAACTTATTATAATCGCCCCATGAATTTTTCACTTTGTAAAAAGTATTTCCATTTGGGTCTTTTGCCAATCCTATAATATGCATACCGTGGTCGTCGGTTGTTTGAAAATTATCGAAAGCAATTTGGCGCATTTCCTGGGTCACTTCCATTTCGGGAACTGGTTTTTCCAATTTGTACAATTCGTTTTCACGCTCTCTTTCCGGCAGAGCTTCCCAGCGCGAAATTTCGGCGTCGGACATGTCAGTTTCGGGTGCGGCGGGTAAAACAGCTATTCCTTTATTTCCTGAAGCAAATCCTTTTTCACTTACATCGGCTGCCCATGCAATGGTATATCCATTTTCAAGGGAATAATCAATAATTTCTTCCAACTCATTTAAGGGTACATTGTACACCTCGTCCCACGACCAGTTATCCGGAATTTCAATAATGAAACTGGAGTAAAACGGGTGATGGGTATAGGAAGTAATTTCAACGTAATCGTCCATGTTTAACCCAACAAAATTGTCGGCAAAACTGAGAGGCGTGTAAGTTTTTCCTTCGTATTCGAATTTCTGGGGAATTTCACCCAGGTAGGTGTCAAGGATTTGAGTGAAAGCGTCGTGCCAGGCAGTACTGAGTTTGCGGTTTTTATTTTCAACAACTGCGTCAACATATTCGCGTAATACACGGTCCATTTCTCCGTGCACGTGTTTGTCTTCCCCGTATTTCAGCCCGTCGTAAACCGACTCGGGAACAACTCCATACCTGGCAATCATATTGGTTACATCATGAAATGCACCGCCTGCCGAAAAATTAAGGTTGCCATGAACCCGAACATGTTTAGTAGCTTTTTCAGCATAGGTGTGCCAAACCACAAACATTTCAGAAAGATTTACTTCGGGTTTGCCCAAACGCATCATTTCAGATTGTAAAAATGAAAGTCCTGAAAAAGACCAGCAGGTACCTGAACGGTGCTGATCTTCTACCGGGGAGGTTGGGAGCAAAATTACATCTTCAAATTCCCATGCTTCTTTTTTGTCTTTTTTTACCTCATCGCCTGCGTAGGTTGCCAATGAAAAACTGACAACAAGAAATGCTGTCAGTATATATTTAATGTTAATCTTCATTTAAAAAAACTTTAAAACGTCTTATTTTTTTAATAATGCCAAAAATAATAATAAAAATATCTTAACGAAAATTTTAACATTTAGAAACATTCTGAATTTTAGATGAACCGTGTTTTAACCCTTATTTTTTAATAGCAGGAAATTATTTCCTGGTATCTGAAGCAATTTGTGAGGTGGTCATTTACCATTCCGGTTGCCTGCATGTGGGCATAAACAACGGTTGACCCCACAAATTTAAATCCTCTTTTTTTCAGGTCATCAGAAATTTGATCTGAAAGTAGAGTTTTTGCCGGCAATTGGTTTAGTTCAGAAAAAGAATTCACAATGGGTTTGTAATTCACAAAACTCCAAATGTAATTGTTGAAGCTTTCAAATTCTTTTTGAATTTTGATAAATTGTAGCGCATTGTTTACACAGGCTGAAATTTTTTGTTTGTTTCGAATAATAGTTTTATCCTGAAGCAGTTTTTCCAGCTTTTTTTCATCATATGCGGAAATTGTTTCCGGAACAAATCCATCAAAAGCTCTTCTGAAATCCTCTCTTTTATGCAACACAATTTGCCAGCTCAAACCAGCCTGGAAACCCTCGAGTACAAGAAATTCGAATAATTTTTCATCATCGTGGAGGGGAACTCCCCATTCGGTGTCGTGATACTTAATCATCCTTTCGCTGGAAGTTGACCAATTACATCGTTCACACATATTATCTGTATTTTGGGCAAAAAGTTAAATAAAATTAATGAATCAGTACCGGGTTTTCTTTTAATATTATTTTTGTTGACTTCGAAATAAGAAAATGAAAAAAGTTACGACCATATTGTTTTTGTTGCTGGTTACTGCAATTTTTGCTGAAGCACAATTAAATATTAACCATTACATCAGGGTAGGACGCACGCGAATTTCCATTGGAAATTACACAGGCGCTATCGAATATTTCAACATTGTAATAAAATTTAAACCATACCTGCCCGAAGCTTATTTTTACCGCGGAGTGGCCAAACACCAACTGGAAGATTTCAGAGGGGCCATTCTCGATTACAACAAAGCCATTGAAATAAAACCTTTTTATCCGCAGGCTTACATGAACCGAGGAATGGCTTACCATAACCTGGGGGAATATGAGAAAGCCATTGAAGATTACAATCGCGGTCTGGATTTCGATCCGGAAAATGAGTCGATTTACAATAACCGGGGAATTGCCAAACTTGCCCTGAAAAATGTAGAAGGTGCCATTGAAGATTATAATAAAGCACTCGAAATCAATCCGAAATCAACCCACGCTTTAATGAACCGAAGCAATGCGCATATTGTGGAGGGTGATGTGGAAGAGGCAATCCGCGATTTAAACCAGGTAATTATTATCAGACCGCACTTTGGTTCTGCTTATCTAAATAGGGGTTTGGCCCGTTTCGAGATGGATGATTTTGCTTCTGCTTTGCGCGATTACGACCAGTCTATTAAACTGGAACCTCAAAATGCTTTGGCCTTCAATAATCGTGGAATTGTAAAACACAAACTGGGTGATTATGAGGGAGCTATTATGGATTATGATATGGCATTAAGATTAAATCCGGAAATGGCCAGTGCGTATTTCAACCGGGCTATGGCGCGTGAGATTTTGGGCAAACCCGGTTTTCAGGACGATTACCGGATTGCAGCTCAGCTTAATCCACAGTTCGATTTGGAAAGCCGCCGTCTTGATGCTGAGCAATTGGCACAAAATCAGCAAAGTCAGCAAGGACAATCGCAAGCAGGGGCTTCATCTGGTCAATCCGGAACACAAAAGCAATCAGCCAATCAGACCAATGCACAGCAGGATTCCACACAACAAAATTCCGCTGTGCCAACACCACATGATGATTCAGGTGATGAAGAAGAAAATGAAAACCGCAGAAACAGACGTCAGCGCATTAATCTGGTTGTGGAAGACTCACGGGATTTGCCCTCCGATAATGATGAGGAAGTTGACGACGGAAGGGTGCAAAACCGAAATATTGAAATTGATTTGCAACCCATATTTATTGTTTCTGCCTTCGAGAAAAATGCAGTTGATTATGAACGCTCACAATATTATAACCTGGCTATAGACGAACTGAATCAGATGAACAATTACAATCCGCTTTTAACTATTACCAATAAACCGGTGAATGAATACCGTGACGTTTTTGAAAATTTCATTTTGTATTTTAATGCCCGTCTTAATATTCAGGCAAATAGTCATAATTATTTGAATCGCGGTATTTTTTACAGCCTAACCGGCGAATATAATGCTGCACTTGAAGATTTAAACCGTTCGCTCGAATTAGATAAAAGTCAGGCCATCGGATTCTTTTCGAGGGGAAATACACGGTATAAAATGCTGGAACAAATTGAATTGCTGAGTAATACACGCGATGAAGTTTCAGTGCCCATTGGAAATTTCAATCAGCAAATGGACTCAGGTGAACCTGTTGCATTACCCGAATACCAGAAAATAATGGACGATTACCAGGCTTTATTATACCTTAAACCCAATTTCTTTTTCGGTTACTACAACCGGGCTTATATTAAATTGCGTTTGAAAGAGTATAAAAGTGCCATTGAAGATTTAAATAAGGCCATTGAACTGGAACCGGAATTTGCCGAAGCATACTTTAACCGTGGCCTTACCAAAATATTTCTCGACGATATTGATGGTGGTGCGCTTGATTTGAGTCGTGCCGGCGAACTTGGAATTGAAGGGGCATACAATATTATTAAAAGGTATTGCAATTAAACCCATTCGGTGTAAATCTGATTTATTGGCCAAAAATCCAAAAAAAATGAATTTGGAAAAATGTACCGGTTTTTAAAAGTTGCACCTCTTTAAAACACAAATGGGAACTACTCTTTTACGAATAGCTCCCATTTCACTGGGTCCACCGAAGTTTTCCCGAGTGCCAGGCTACGGTTATCGTGGCTGGCTTTAAGTTCATCTTTTCAGATGAATTTGTTTGCCCTTTACTCCTGTTTTCAGCGTTGCAACACCCTAAAAATTTTTTGAGACAATATCGAACAATTCCTTTTGTTGGTCATCCATATTTAGCAATCTTGTTTTTGTGTACCTGGAATCAGGAAGCGTATATTTTACCTGATACATATTGTGGGTCAGTTCGGCTGCTTTTTTGAGAGAAAGTGTTGATTTCTCGTGGTAAAGAATACGTTCGAGTTCTTTATAAACACAATATGCAGTAAAGGCAATACAAAGGTGTGCTTCAATCCTGTTTCGCAACCTGTGATAGATGGGCCTGATGCGTAAATCGGTTTTTGACATGCGGAACGCCTTTTCGATGTGCCACAGGTTTTTGTAGTTTTCCATTACTGCGGCATCAGTTAGCCGGGTATTGGTAACGTATCCTTTGAGTCCATCCCATACTTTATCCTGATTGTACTTTTCGTAATCGATTTCAATGGATACTTCACCCGAAAGTTTCAGGTATTTATTGTAACCCCGGTTGTTGATGTTTGATTTGGTAAGTTTTCCTGCTTTAACCTGTTTTTCCAAACGGGTCAGACCTCTTTTGCGGTTGTATTCATCTTTTGTTGCCCTGGCCATGGAATAATTGACAATCAGCCTTGTTTTTTCATCTTTTGTAATGCTGGTGGTATCGCCATCACTAAACGTGTGCTGAAGTATTTCTGTTTTGATTTTACCCGATTCATTCTTTAGCCGTGCGCCAAGGATGTACTCATAACCATTGGCCTCAAGGGCCGCGATATTATCGTTCGACAACAACCCCGAATCGGCAATCACCACAAGTTTACCCAACTTAAACCTTTGCTTCATCTTTTCCAGAAACGGAATCAGTGTGTGCCCCTCGTAAGAATTGCCTTCGAAAATATCGTACCCAATGGCATATCCTCCCAAACCAACCAGCAGACCAATAAATATTTGCGGGTTCTGGTGTTTGCCGTCTTTCGAAAAACCCGTTTTACGCAGGTCATCTTCATCGCTGGCCTCAAAATAAAGCGTGGTCATATCATAAAACACCACGCTAATGTTTCCTTCCAAAACTTTCTTGGTATGCGTAAATGCGATTTGCTCTACCTGCTCTTTAAGTTTTGTGTTCAGCTTATCGAGAAAACGGTAAACTGCATCGATATCAAGCGTTACTCCCTGGTAACGGTATAGATATTCGATGGTTTTTAGTTTGCTCAGCGGGAATGCAAGCCGTGAAACGACCAAATGCCTGAACAATTCCTCACCAACCTGATTAAACCCGATATAATCAAAAATTTTCCCGAAAACCAACTCAGGGCCTACCGTCTGAATGCTTGAGTTATCAAGCGATTCAAACACTTTCTCAACAAGAACATCATCAGGCGATGAAAACAAAGTCAACGGTTCTGATAACCGCTCAATCTCCTGTTGTGCCAACCGCCTAAGCCTTTCAATTTTTTGCCGTGTGATGGCAGAACCTAAAGATTTGACAACTTTATACCTGCCTCTGGCCTTGCTAATTATCTGGATACTAATGCTTCCACTACGATTCTTTAACTCTCTTACATACATATTAAAAAATTTGCAACACCCAAATTTACTAACCTGTAATTGATTTACAATTAGTTACGCGGGTGTTGCAAAAAAATGCGGAAAACAGGAAAAATGAATTTGGAAAAATGTACCGGTTTTTAAAAGTTGCACCTCTTTAAAACACAAATGGGAACTACTCTTTTACGAATAGCTCCCATTTCACTGGGTCCACCGAAGTTTTCCCGAGTGCCAGGCTACGGTTATCGTGGCTGGCTTTAAGTTCATCTTTTCAGATGAATTTGTTTGCCCTTTACTCTCCGTTTTAGCTTTCTACGGCTAAACTTTTGAGCAGTCCGTTCGGCTTTCCGGATGCCTTCGCGGACGAAGTGTCTTTCAGTGCTTTAAACAATTTTCCGAAGAAATTTGTCGTTGTCAATCAGCATTTTGCGGTGTAACCCGTTGTTTACTGTGCAGTTTGTCTTAAAAAAAACCGAAGTCTTAAATGCCTTCCTTTCGGTTGGCTGAACTTCTGCCTGAAGACTCAATCTTGAAAGAACGTCTGGTTTTCTTCCAGTTGATTGAATGAACCGATGGTTTCCAGACTTCCTGGTTCAAACTTCGGCTCCTCTGATGTGCCTTCCCGAAGGAAGGGGAGAAATGGTTCCGGTTTCAACTAAGAAACGTTCCCCGTTTCCACATTTTTGAAGCTGCCTTTTATCGCTCACCTGGTAAGAACAAATGTAAGATTAAAATCTAATATCTGTCAAGTTTTTATTTGGTTTTGTATTCACCATGTTTCAACGTGTGTTATTAACAATTGTTGATATCTTTTACCTTCCTTTTTGGTTGATTATTTCAGCCAGATCCACTGAAATTTAATTTCTTCATTCCTGCCAGGTTCAGCTTCCAGGTTGATTTCATAAAATCCTTTTTCAGGAAAATGTATTTCACCCAGGCTAAACGATTTGAAATTGTCGATCACCCAATCAGAATTTGGTTCGCCTACAGTTTTCCCGGTGGGTTCAACTTGATGCGTCAGAGCGGTATCAAATCCGCTTATCACCAATTTACTTTTCGGGTTTTTCCCCTGGAAACTGTATGAAATGTCAACCGTTTTGGTTCCGGGTTCATCCACATAAATTTTCCATTTCATTTTTTGTGAACCAACAACCGGAGTGAATTCCGGGATAGTTCCCCTTCTGCTTTTGGTCTGAATTTTTATTTCGTCTTTTGAATAAATCAGGTTTCGGGGGGTAAGCGAAAAACCGCCATCGGTTGTTTTGGCTACCAGTTTTTGAACTGTTTCCGGATATTGGTCGTATTCAACCACCAGCACCGAAATGTATGGATCAGGTTCCATAGCAGGTAAATCTATTTGTGTGAAAACACCAGTATGTTTAAAAGAAAGCGGTTTTTGTTGCTTGTCGGTCAGCAGGTAAATTTTTTCGGGAGTGGCGGAAATACCGGTGAAGTTTAGCTTTTTGTTTAATGGCCAGTTAAAAACATGCAGGTAAAGCTTTGTTTTGTTCCCTTCTTTTTTGCAGGTAATTTTTCCCCAGTCGTGCAGGTCTTTGTCCAAATCGAATGCTTCTGCGCCATAAATCGATTCACCGTTTACGTCAAGCCATTTTCCCATTTCCAACATGCGTTGCGAAATTTCGTATGGCACATCACCATTGGCCCGCGGTCCGATGTTCAGCATAAAATTGCCATTCAAACTTACATTATTGATGAGTGATTTGAGCAGGGTTGTGGTTGATTTCCAATCAGTATCTTCAGAATGAAATCCCCATGAATGTGCCACGGTTGCCGGTGATTGCCAGGGGAAATCTTCCTTTTGACTACCCAGTTGGTTATCGCCCAGCGTTTTGAAATCAACATCGGGGTCTTCTTCGATGGAAAGTCCCAGCCGCGAGTTTACAATGCAGTTGGGTTGCAGCTCCCGAATGAGTCCTTTCAGTTGCAAAAGTTGCTCTTTCGTAACCACCGTTTCTGAGTGGTGAATCCACATGTCGAACCAAAACATACCAATTTCGCCATAATTGATAAGTAGTTCCCGAACTTGAGGAATCACTTTTTCCTGCCAGTACCGGTCGTATTTTTCAGGAGCAATTCCGGTAATTTCTTTGGTGTGATCCCAACCAAATTCATGCTCCCAGTCCACCCAGTGCGAATAATACAAACCCAGTTTTAGTCCGTGTTTTTGACAGGCATCAGCCAGTTCCTTTACAATATCGCGCTTCGGGCTGGTATAATTTCCTAAATCATAATCGCTTACCTGACTGTCCCATAGTGCAAATCCGTCGTGGTGCTTTGCTGTGAGCGTTACATATTTCATTCCTGAGTTTTTGGCAAGAATGACCCATTCTTCCGGATCGATTTTATCCCAATCGAAACGGTTCAGTAAGGAGAGGTATTCCTCCCGGTCAATCCGGTTGCGGTACATTATCCATTCAGCATAATCGTTATCGTTCCGCAGTTTTTCGCCTTTCCAGAATCCTTCAGCGCCGCTATAAACACCCCAGTGGATGAACATGCCAAACCGGGCATCAGTAAACCACCGGGCCCGCTCGTTGGTTTGGGATTGGGGGAAAGCTGAAAATGTAAACAATATAAGGGTGCAGTTCTCATATTACGCAGTTAATTTTGTATAATACCTTTCAGAAAATTCATTCCAAAATCCTTTCCACCTGTTGGATTTTACGACTGTTC